>NZ_JBHSEP010000017.1:0-137965 GCF_042654645.1 Cohnella hongkongensis
GATCTGGTCTGGTGATGACGGCGGAGGGGTTCCACGCGTACCCATCCCGAACACGACCGTTAAGCCCTCCAGCGCCGATGGTACTTGGACCGCAGGGTCCTGGGAGAGTAGGACGTCGCCAGGCCGGGCAAACCGAAGAAGCACCCTTAACCGGGTGCTTTTTTGCGGTTTCCGTCGTCCTTTATTGATGATAGAAGGAGACTTCCTTGGATTCGAGCCGAACGACCCCGTCTCTGCGTTCCCGGCGCAGCGCCACAAGCAGCCTCAGCCGCGGCGTGAGCAGCCAGATGTGCCAGTACATCATGGAGATGACAAGAGAAGAGGGGGCCCAAGGGTAGAATAAGCCGGAGACGCAGCAGCCGACGAGGAACAGATGGAAGTGCAGGCGTCGAAACAAGGCTAGCTGCGTATCCATAATCGGAAGAGGTCCGATCCAGGGCCAATCTCGGCGGAAGGTCCATCTCTTTTCCGACAGCTTGTCGACTCGCCGAAGCGTAATTCTTAGCACTAGCGCATGAACGAGAAGCATGAGCGCGCCTCCGACCAAAGAGTAGATCAGTCCGCGCCATCCATCGACGAAGTATAGGACGGTCACTAGCAGTAGACCGGTAGACAAATAGCTATATTTGCTCTCGGGACGCAAAGCGATTTTGCGAACGAGGGTATAATTATAGAAGGTCGCTTCTCTCTTGACGTGCGGCTCGCTCATTCACGTTATTCCTCCTGGCGCGAACGCTTTCTGTCCATAAAATACTATCGGATAAATCCGATCTTAATGTTATGTTTCAAGCTATTTTCGGACTATGAATGCGTATATTTTCATAGAATTCGGGCATACTAGAGCCAACATGAGGGAAAGGCGGGGAGTTCATGGAGGCGACGGAAAGGAAAACCTGCATCGTGTGCGGGGAGCCGAAGGATGAAGGGATTACGGTCGTAACGGAATTTATATGTACATCATGCGAATCCGAGATGGTGAACACGAGGGCAGAGGACGAGAAGTATCCATTTTTCGTCAGGCAATTGAAGCAGCTATGGGTTCGATTTCATATTTGATCGAGAGAGGCCGGGCAGGATCATCTTGTCCGGCCCTTCTGCGTGAAAGGCCGACTTCAGCCACCGGATTTTGCTATAATTAAGAACGAACCTGAGAGAACGCATGGGGAAGGGATTGTCGTGCAAAATAAACATAAAGCCCCGTTGTTCGAAGCGTTGGTCGCTCACGATCGGCTGAGAGCGGCCGCCTTTCACGTGCCCGGCCATAAGTCGCGGGCGGCTTGGGGCGATGAGCGGGCGGCCGCCTACTACAGTTCTCTGCTCCCTCTGGACGTTACGGAACTGTCGGACACCGACGATCTGCATCACCCGCAGGGGCCGCTGCTGGAGGCACAGGCGCTCGCGGCGGATTGCTTCGGCGCGGAGGAAACCCGGTTTCTCGCGGGCGGCAGCACGTCGGGCAATCTGGCGATGATCCTCGGCTTATGCCGCCCAGGAGATTTGATTGTCGTGCAGCGCAACGTACATAAATCGATCATTCACGGACTCATGTTGGCGGGCGCCCGTGCAGTGCTCCTGTCGCCTGAGATCGACGAGGCGTCGGGGCTGGCGACCGTTCCGGGCGAACGGCTCGTGGCGAAGGCGCTCGAGCGCTATCCGGAAGCCAAAGCTCTTATTCTGTCGTCGCCGAATTATTACGGCATGAGTCCGGACCTGACGACACTTATTGCGATTGCCCATGGCCGCGGCATTCCGGCGCTGGTCGACGAAGCCCATGGAGCGCATTACGGCTTCCATCCGCGGTTTCCGAGGTCGGCGCTGAGGTCCGGAGCGGATATCGTGGTGCAGTCTACGCATAAGATGCTCGGAGCGCTGACGATGGGCGCGATGCTGCATATGCAAGGCGAAAGAATTCCGAGATCGGCTGTGCGGCAGGCGCTGACGATGGTGCAGAGCTCAAGTCCCTCTTTTCCGATTCTGGCGTCGTTGGATCTGGCCAGAAGGCAGCTTCATACGAGCGGGGAACATTTGTTCTCCGATGCGATAGAGGCGCTGGAACACGTATTGGAAGCGTTGGAGAGGACGCCGTTCCGCGCTTTGGGCTACGGAAGATACGCAAGCGCGGACATCGCTTATGACCCGTTAAAGCTGGTGCTGTTCGATGAAACGGGAACGTTTGACGGATTCGCGCTGAGAGACGCCTTGGAAGAGCATCGCTGCATCGCGGAGATGGCGGACGAGAAGTACGCGGTGCTGGCACTCGGTCCGGGCACGACGCAAGAGGACGGGCGGCGGTTGAAGGAAGCCCTGCTGCAGCTCGCCAGTCGCCGGCAGAAGGGGCGGCCGGAAGGGCGGCCGGAAGCGGGCATGAGCGGGCGGAGGCCGCATGAGAAAGCAGAAGAAATCGCCATACCGGAGCCGGTCGAATTTGATCGGGAGGAACGAACAGCAATTACGGTGCCGCTGGAGCGCAGCGTCGGCCGCAAGGCGGCGGAATGGGTGATCCCGTATCCTCCGGGTATACCGGCGCTTTTTCCGGGCGAAACCATAACGAAGAGTCTTGTCGGCCAACTGCTGCGCTGGCGTCACGAAGGCGCGCGAATCCAAGGAATACGGGATCCGCAGCTCCTGGAGATCCAGGTATGGCAAGATAATGGGAGCTAGAGGGTGAGTGTATGTTTAGTAATCGTAACGGCAGGGACATTCGCGTCCGGGTCGCGGTGTTCGCCGGGATTGCGGCAGGGATGCTGCTGATCGGATTAATCATGATTCCTCCCGTTATCGGATTGGCCGATAGCGGAGATTTCGGACGCGTGTTGGGCGTATCGGGTTTACGGGTGCTTCATCCGGAACAGAGCTACGAGGAACTTTATTTTAACTATGCGCATTCCTATTTCGGATACGGAGACTTCACGCTGGGCGGCTATGTCTCGACACATGTCTTATTCGTGGCCGCTGCGGGATGGATCGGAAGACTGATCGACGGGTCCGTATTTGATATCCGCATTCTTGGGGCGTGTTACGCGGCGTTCTACATCTGGGCGATCGCGCTGTTCGTGCGCCACTCTCCCCGTATGAAGGGGCAGGCGAAGACGCTGTGTATGGCCGCGGTGCTGGCGGGAGCCTTATTGTTCGTATTCAGTGATATCGGGTATGCGGCTTACTTCCAATCGTTCTTCGGCGAGCCGTATGCGCTGATCGCCATGCTCCTGCTGGTCGCGTCGGCGTTCGCTCTGGCCTCGTCGGAGGAGCCTTCGGGACGAATGTTCGCCTTATTCGTGGCGGCCGCTCTGGCAGTGGCCACCTCGAAAATTCAGAACGCGCCGCTCGGCTTCGTCTTTGCGCTGCTTGCCTGGAGAATGATCCGCCTGAGGAAGGATCGCCGATGGCAGCGCCAGGTATGGACGGGAGTCGCTGTCCTGCTCGTCGGGTCCGCACTTATGCTCGTGGCGGCGCCAGATCGGTTAAAGCACGTCAACCTGTATCAGTCCATTTTCTTCGGCGTTTTGAGGGATACGCCGCACCTGGAGCGCGATATGGCAGAGTTGGGCATTCCCGAGAAGTATAAAGCGCTGGCAGGCACGAATTATTTCCAGAAGGATACGGCGATTCCGCAGAACGATCCCGTTCTGCACCGCGAGGTGCTGCAGCAGCTAAGTCATAAGGATATCGCGATTTATTATTTGAAGCATCCTTCCCGGTTTATGCAGAAGCTGGACCGAGCGGCGGAGAACGCAATGTACATTCGCCCTTACTACCTGGGCAATTACGATGCTTCTGCGGGCAAGCCCCCCGGGGCCATCTCGCATTCGTTCGGCGGCTGGAGCGAGTTTAAGGTCTATGCGATGCCCCGCAGCGCGATCGGGTACTTTCTTATTTTCCTCGCATATGCCATCACCCTGGCGGCGATATGGCGATCAAGCCGTTCCGGCGCCTGGAGGCTCAGAGTCGAGACGCTGTCCGTCGTCGCTGTGGCCGGGGCGTTCTCCTGCGTCGTTCCGCTCGTCGGGGACGGAGAGGCCGATCTCGGCAAGCATTTGTTTATGTTTAACGTCTGCTTTGATATGATGGTAGTAAGCGTTATAGCCGGAGCGTTCTACGGAGCGATGAAGCTTGCGGAGAGGCAAGTCCGGAGCCGTGCGTAACGTTGGAAAGGGGAAGACCGGGTGCGGGGCGGATTGTTCATCACGATAGAAGGCGGAGAAGGAGCGGGCAAGACGACGCTGATCACGCGATTAACGGAAAGAATATACAGGGAAACGAAGAAAAGAACGATAAGAACCCGCGAGCCTGGAGGAAGTCCGATCGCGGAAGCGATTCGGGGCGTCATTCTCGATACGAAAAACACGAGGATGGATCCGAGAACGGAGGCGCTGCTCTATGCGGCGGCCCGCAGGCAGCACTTGGCCGAGATTGTGATGCCGGCCTTGCAGAAGGGAAGCATCGTCATTTGCGACCGTTTCGTGGACAGCAGCTTGGTGTACCAAGGCTATGCGCGCGGACTTGGCGTCGATAAAGTCTGGGACATCAACCGTTTCGCCACGGAGGATTGCATGCCCAATCTCACCTTGTATCTGGATCTCGAGCCGGAGGTCGGATTGGCGAGAATCGCGGACAACGAGCATCGAGAAGTGAATCGGCTGGATCTGGAGGGGCTGGCGTTTCATCGGAAGGTGCGCGAGGGCTATCTGCAGATGGCGGAGAAGTTTCCGGAGCGCATCCGCACGCTCGATGCGAGCGAGGAGCCTGACCGGTTGGCGGAAGCGGCATGGAGATGGGTGCAGAAATCGCTGACGTAATCGTTAAAAAAAGGATTTTCGCATGAAGGTGTCCAATTTAATATAGATAACAACAGATAGTCGACAGACCCCTATTTTGTGAAAGAGGAGGCCTGAACATGAAATTACTGATTGCGGTTATTCAGGATAAGGACAGCAACCGACTGTCCAACGCTTTAATTAAGGAAGGATTCCGGGCGACCAAGCTGGCCAGCACGGGCGGTTTCCTTCGGGCAGGCAATACGACGTTCCTGATCGGCATCGAAGACGACCGGGTGCAGAGCGCGCTGGACGTCATCCGTGCAAGCTGTAAGGTGCGCGACCAGCTGGTAACGCCGGTGTCGCCCGTCAGCGGAGCGGCGGACTCCTACATTCCTTTTCCCGTCGAGGTGCAGGTGGGCGGAGCGGCCGTATTCGTGCTGCCGGTTGAACGGTTCGAACATTTCTAACGGCTGGGCGGTGTGAACGGAGATGAAAATCCAACCGGGATTGTATCCCGTGGGCAAGACGATTCAACGGGGAGACGTCCCGTCCAGACCGGCGCAATCGCAAAGCTTCGGGGACTTGATGCATCAGCAGGACGAGCAGCGGACGCATGAGGAGCTCCAGCGCAAGCTGGAGGACATCCGATTGCAGGGCGAGCGTCTGACCCGGTCGATGACGATTCGGGAGCTGGTGCTGTATCGGCAGATGGTGAAGGCGTTCCTGGAGGATACCGTTCGCCGCGGCATCGCTTTGAAGGAGACGAGAGGCTGGGACCGGAGAGGCCGCGGCAAACGGTATAAGCTGTTGGAGGAGGTCGATGCGATGCTCGTAGGCATGGGAGAAGAGCTGCTGCAAAGCGAAGAGGGGCGGATCGACCTGCTGCAGAAGGTGGGAGAAATTCGCGGACTTCTGATTAATATCGTATTTTGAGTCTCAAAATTAAGGAGCTTCGTTGGATGGGTTTTCAACAGATTACGGGACAAGACAGGGCGAAATCGCTTCTGCGCCATGCGCTTGCGGCGAATCGACTTGCGCATGCCTACCTGTTCGCGGGACCGCCCGGATCGGGACGGATGGAGATGGCGCAAGCGTTCGCGCAGGCGATTTTTTGCGAGAGGGGCGGCAGCGACGGCTGCGGGGAGTGTCTGGAATGCCGCAAGGTGCTGCATGGCAACCATCCGGATCTCCATGTCATCCAGCCGGACGGTTCTTCCGTCAAGATCGAGCAGATTCGTTCGCTGCAGCGAGACCTCTCTTATCGCAGCGCCGGAGCGGGCTATAAAGTCTATATCATCGAAGCGTCCGAGACGATGACGACTCAGGCGGGCAACAGCCTGCTGAAATTTCTGGAGGAGCCTCCTTCTCCCGTCGTCGCCATACTGCTCGCTCCGAGCGCCCAGGCCGTGCTGCCGACCATTCTGTCGAGAACGCAGCTCGTGCCGTTCGTTCCGGGCGACCGTCAGGCGCTGGAAAGCATCCTCGTCCAGGAGGGCAAATCGCCGCTGCTGGCCCGCGCGGCCGTCCATCTGTCGTCCGGGCTCGGAGCCAGCCGTAAATTGGTAGATGAGAATTGGTTTGCAGATATCCGAAACGTAGTGATACAATTAGGCAAGGAGAGTCCGTCCCGGTTCGCCGCCAGTCTGCTTCATGCGCAGCAGCAGGTGTTTAAGACGGAGCTCGCCGAACATGTTGACATATTGCTACAAATGTTAGCTTTGTGGTATAGAGATATGATTTACGCCATGACCGACCGTCAGAGCCTGATGGTATTCCCGGACCAGACGGAGTGGATCGCGAAGACGGCCTGGAGCCGACCGATCGGATCCTGGGTAGGGATCATGGAGTCTGCTCTGACGGCGGCAAGGAGAATTAAAGCTCATGTGGCGCCGCAGCTGGCGCTGGAGCAATTTCTGGTGAAAGTGCGGGAGGGGTAGATTTGTACGATGTGGTGGGAGTTCGCTTCAAGAAAGCGGGCAAAATCTATTATTTCGATCCCGCCGAGCATCCGGTATCCAAAGATCAGCATGTCATCGTGGAGACGGCACGCGGCGTAGAATACGGCAAAGTCGTCGTCGGCCCGAAGACGGTAGGAGAAGAGGATGTCGTTCTCCCGCTCAAGAAGGTCATTCGCATCGCGGGAGACCCTGACGCGAAGGCCGTGGAGGAGAACCGCAACGCAGCCAAGAACGCATTTACCGTCGGACTGCAGAAGATCAAGGATCACGCGCTCAAGATGAAGCTCGTGGACGTGGAATACACGTTTGACCGGAATAAAATCATTTTCTATTTCACGGCCGAAGGACGCGTTGACTTCCGGGAGCTCGTGAAGGATTTGGCTGGCGTGTTCCGGACCCGCATCGAACTGCGGCAGATCGGAGTGCGCGACGAAGCCAAGATGCTTGGCGGAATAGGGCCGTGCGGGCGAGTGCTGTGCTGCTCCTCGTGGCTGGGAGATTTCGAGCCGGTATCCATCAAGATGGCGAAGGACCAGAACCTGTCGCTGAATCCGACGAAGATCTCCGGCTTGTGCGGCCGCTTGATGTGCTGTTTGAAATATGAGCACGACAACTACGAAAGCGCCAAAGAAGAATTGCCTGCGGTAGGCAAGATGGTCGTGACGTCTCTAGGAGAGGGCAAAGTGGTAGGCATTAACCTCGGATCCCGAAGCGTACACGTACAACTGTTCGAGCTGGGCAAGGTGAAAGAGCTGCCCTTCGACGACGTCGTCTTGAAGTGAGTGACCGACCTTCCGAAATGACATAAGCGGATGCCTTGAGGTGGATATCTGTTCATGAAAGACATTTTCCTTCATATGGATGAACTCGAATCGCATTTGGGTAAAGTATATGACGAATTCGGAGATCTCAAGCTGAAGTTAAAGGATCTGCTGGAAGAGAACCAGCGGCTGCGAATTGAAAATCAGCAGCTTAGAAAAGTATTGAAGCGAGAAACGGAATCCGTAGCGGCGACCCAGGAAGCGGCGGAAGAACCGGCTGCCGTGAAAGGGAACGACGAACAAGCCCCCGCGGCGAGCGCGGGCGTCGGAGAAGGCTACGACAATCTCGCTCGTCTGTATCACGAAGGCTTCCACATCTGCAACGTGTATTACGGTCATCTGCGGATGGAAGGCGATTGCCTGTTCTGTTTGTCTTTTTTAAGCAAATAAGGAATCGATATTCCCTAGTTAAAGCAACGGCCCTAGCGGGCTCGTTGCTTTTTTTGTCGTTGCGGCACCCTCCAAACGCCTAAACTGCCTCATTCGCAAGCGGATCAGGAAAAACGCCGCAATGTGGAAAAAAGCATCCTGCCACGAGAAGAAAAACGCATCGCGTGCGGGATGTTGATTCTTGCCGCATGCCCTTCCCGTCATTAATCTCAGGGTAAGCAAGCGGACGGCGCTTGCGAGATCAGTTATCCCGAAGGGAGTCAGGAGCCATGAAAGTCCAGCCAGCCATCGCTGTCGAACCCACCGTATTTCGCCAGCCGAACGCGCGGCGCGTGTGGAGGTCCATCAAAAAAAGCCGTTTTTTCTATGCGATGTTCGCGATTCCGCTCGTTTATTTTATTGTCTTCCATTATATTCCGATGTTTGGCATCGTTATCGCTTTTAAGGACTATTCCGTGTTTAAGGGGATCGCAGGGAGCGAGTGGGTCGGGATGGAGTACTTCCGCGATTTCCTGTCCGACCCTTACTTCTATAAGCTGATTCGCAATACGCTGGTGATCGGCCTATATCAAATTTTGTTTGCCTTTCCGGCTCCGATCATTCTGGCGCTGCTTTTGAACGAGCTTAGAAATCAGCTGTTCAAGCGGTTTGTGCAGACGGTCAGCTACCTGCCGCACTTTCTGTCCACGGTCGTCGTCTGCGGTATTCTCGTCAACTTCCTTTCGTTCGACGGCATCGTCAATCAGTTTCTTCAATTCCTCGGGCTTAGGCCGGTTCACTTCCTGATGATTCCCGACTGGTTTCGTACGATCTACGTTTCCTCGGAAATCTGGCAGGGAGTCGGCTGGGGCTCGATCATCTATCTCGCTGCGCTCACGAACATCGATCCCCAGCTTTATGAAGCAGCCAGAATGGATGGCGCCAACCGATGGAAGCAGATCCGGCACGTGACGCTGCCTGGCATTGCTCCGACGATCATTATTATGCTGCTGTTCAGCATCGGAGCGATCATGTCCGTATCCTTCGAGAAGGTGCTGCTCTTATCTAACGGGGCCAACTTCGAAACGTCGGATATTATCGCCACTTACGTCTATCGGAGAGGACTCGTGTCCAGCGACTTCAGCTACGCGACGGCCGTCGGGCTGTTCAACTCCGTCATCGCCTTGATCTTCCTGAGCATCGGCAACGCCATTAGCAAGAAAGTGAGTGAAACGAGCTTATGGTAAAAAAACGGAGTTACGCGATCAAGCGAGGATTCGGCTCTCATCTGTTCGACGGCGCAAACGTGGTGTTCATGCTCGGTCTGGTGTTCGTCACCTTCTACCCGATCTACTATGTCCTGGTCGTCTCCCTGAGCGACGGCCATGCGGTAATGAGGGGAGAAGTGGCTTTCTGGCCGAAAGGTCTGACCTTCAGCACCTACAAGCTTATTTTTGACGATCCGTCAATTTGGCGTTCGTATGCGAACACCATTTTGTATACCGCGGTAGGGACGGCGATTAACGTATGCTGCACCGCGATGTGCGCCTATCCGCTGTCCAAGAAGGAGTTTTACGGTCGAGGATTTTTCACGCTGCTTATCGTCATTACGATGTTTTTCAGCGGCGGGCTAATTCCCTCCTATTTGCTGGTGCAGCAGCTTCACATGCTGAACACGATGTGGGCAATCGTCATTCCGGGAGCCATCGCGGTGTGGAACATGATCATTATGCGGACCTTTTTCCAGGGAATCCCGAATGAGCTGTACGAATCCGCCCACATCGACGGCTCCAGCGACTTCATGTCCTTTATGAAAATTACGCTGCCGTTGTCCAAGCCGATTATCGCCACCATGTCGATGTTCTACGCGGTAGGGCACTGGAACAGCTTTTTCTCCGCCATGATTTATTTGGACGAGAAGAGCAAGTTCCCTTTACAGATTATTTTGCGGAACATGGTCGTGATGGGGGAGATGTCCAATCAGACCCAGGAGCTCGGCGGCGTATATGCGTCGGTGACGGCTACCAATATCAAATATGCCGTCATTATTATCGCCGTTCTTCCCATCGTTATGGTCTACCCGTTTATCCAGAAGTACTTCGTCAAGGGCATGATGATCGGCTCTCTCAAAGGATAGGCTCCGCCGGAGGCGCCGCCGGCGAAGCTAGGGAGCGATTGTGTTTTGGCTCTGACGTTGATACTATAAAATATCACAGAAGAGGTGCAAGGACGATGACAAGAAAAAGCGCGGTCTTGACCAGCCTGCTGCTGAGCACAGCCCTCATCGCAAGCGCTTGCAGTTCGGGCGGGGACTCGAATGGACAAGGGGGAACTCCGAATACCGCAGAAAGCTCCGGCTCCGCGAGCAAGTCGACGGTGGAAGTCCGCTGGATGCGCGGAGAGAATCCCGCACAAGCCGTCAAACAGGACACGCCCGTAATCGGCGAGATTCTCGCGAAGACGGGCGTGAAGATCAATCTGGAGCCGGTGCCAGGCAGCAACTACGAAGATAAAAAGAGAGCGCTGCTCGCGACCAACAACATTCCGGACATTATCGGCATCACCGCTAGCGATGCGGCCGAATTCGCAGGCACGGGCATGTTCCTGACGATCTCCGACTATTTCGACCGGATGCCCAATTTCCAGAAGGTGATGGAGACGAATCCGGAGATCAAGAAGCTGTTCATCGACGGCAAGCTGTATTCTCTTCCCGTCGCGGAGCATTTCAAAATTCAGGGCGGCAAAGCCCCGATGATTCGCATGGACATTCTGGAGAAGCTGGACCTTGCGGTGCCAACGACCTTCGACGAGCTGTACGATGTTTTAAAGAAGATGAAGGAAGCTTATCCGGACTCCTATCCTTTCTCCTCCCGGGGCATTCCCGCCTTCCTGGACGCATTTGCCTTCGGGATGGGCGGTGGGTTCGGGATGACCTACGACGATGAGACAGGCGCCTATTTTTACGGACAAAACAAGCCGGAGTTCAAGGAAGTGCTGACTTTCCTGAACAGGCTATACAGCGAGGGACTGCTCGATCCCGACTTCGCCATCAATACGAAGCAGAACTGGGACGAGAAGATGAGCACGGGCAAGTCGTTCTTCTACTATGACAATAACTCCTTTGCCGTCAACTATACCGCGGCCCTGCAGCAGGCCGAACCGGGAGCCCGCTTCGACCGCATCCCGTATCTGAAGAACGCAAAGGGGGATATCCGCGGCTGGCTCTATCCGAAAGGCTGGCTGACCGACAACTACGCCATCAGCTCTGATACAAAAAATCCGGAAGCGGTTATCGACATGTTCGACTGGATGTACGGAGAGGAAGGCACGAACGTAACCAATTACGGCATCGAGGGGCAAACCTTCGAGATTGTAGACGGTCAGCCGAAGATGACCGACGCCACGCTGGAGAAATACAAGGGCTCTACCGATCCGGCCCGGGTCATGCTCTCCGAGATCGGCGCAGGCCTGCTCGCACTGGCCGTTCACGTCGACGAAGGGCCGTTCACGCAGCTGTCCGATCCGAACCTCGTTCGCTGGGGGGAGGAGCTTGTCAACGATCCGGGCGCTCGGTATGCGCCAGCCTTGGTTCCCGCCTTCACTTCAGAGGAAACCAAGCTGATCAAGGGAATTACCTCCAAGACGGCACCGCTCGAGGAGGACGTCGTTAAATTCGTGATGGGCATCAAGCCGTTGACCGAGTTTGACCAATGGGCGGAGCAGCTCACTAAGGCGGGAGCGGAGCAGTTGGAGAACATCTATAATGAAGCGCTGAAACGCGTCCAATAACACATGACGAGAGCAGGAAGGGGAGCGGCGAATTGAAGACATTCTGGGAAAGCCTTCGCGTCAACAAGCTATTCGTGAAAATTTTGCTCTCCTTCCTCTCTTTTCTCCTTCCCCTTGTCGCTCTAGGAACACTGACCTATACCAACTTCGTTGCGGGGTTGAAGCAGGACTACGCGGAGAAGCTGAGGTTGAATCTGACGGCGTCCACCGATACGATCGAGAGCTTCTGGCAGCGCATTCATGAAACCTCGACAAGCTTCTTCAGCGACTCCAACGTTCTAAGGCTGATGAAGCCCCGAAGCCAGTGGAGCGAGGCTGATCGGGCCAATCTGATGTACCTTCGCGCCAGCATTAACAAAGCCAAGTTCCATGTCAATACGTTCGTCGAAGAACTGTTCGCCTACGTGGATGACCAGTATGTGTTTAACGACAACGGGATTAACGACTTTAAGCCGTATTTTAATAAGTATTACAGCTATCAAGGCTACGATGACGATTACTGGACGGATCTGCTGGATACAGTGAGCTATGTCGATATACTCGGTCCCAGGCAGGTCAATACCTCCTTCGGCGGCCAGTCGGTCATCACGTTTCTGACAGCAAGCCAAATTGGCAATCATCGCGCCATATTAGCGGCCACTGTCCAGGTTAACAAAATATGGCGAACGCTCGCCCCTATTCTGGATCATGGCACGAGTCGCATTGTAGTCGCCGATAACGACGGACGGCTTGTCATGGCTTCCGATCCGGAATTCGATAACGAGGGAGCGCTGGCGGCCATCCTGAAGAGGACCGCCGACGCTGAGGCAGGCCTCAATTCGGACAGCTCCGCGACGGAACTGGCGGTGGGCGGCAATCGCTATATGACCGAACAGTCCGCAATGAGCTCGATCGGTTGGACCTTCTATACGCTGACCCCGGTAGAAGCCTTTAATCAGCAAGCTTCAGGCATTCTTAACTTTGTCGTCAGCCTGTGCATCATCTTGTGCATCATTAGCGTGATCTTCGCCTTCGTATTTTCCTATCGCCTCTATACGCCTATTCGGCGAATCGGCGAAGCGCTCGAGAGCGGTTCGGCCGGGGAGCGGGACATCGGGGAAGGCGGTCGGTCCTCGCTAGATCTGCAGCATATCGGAGCGGGAATTAACCGGCTGCTGCACCATCAATCCGAGTATCGAAGCCAGATGGAGCTGCTGACGCAGGAATATCTCGATCAATCGCTGCTTCAGCTTGTTCAGGGAAGCCTGTTTTCCAAGGAACAGCAGGATAATCTAATGCAGGTGATGCGCTCCCGGTTGTCGTTCGGGCAGGACGGCTTTCTCTGCTGTGCGGTCAGCCTTCGCTTCAAAGAACGCTTCCTTGTCGAAATTCAGGATGTGGAGCGCATCGTTATCGAGAATAAAATGAAAAATCTGCTGCAGGGTCTGATGAAAGAGTACGGCAGCGCGTACGTCTTGGAAACCGGAGATTCGCTGTACATTATTCTGTTTAATGTCAGTCCGGACGATTCCCTTCACTCTATTAAGGCGGGGATGCATGAACTGGTCGACATCTTCAGCAGCGACTGGAAATATTGTCAACTCCACATTGGAATCGGGTCGGTTCGCCAAGGAATGGAGGGCATTGCGCGTTCCTATCGGGACGGCGTCGCAGCGCTGCATCAGATTACGAACGAGCCGGATTATCGAATTGTCGAACATACGGGCACCGATCCCGCCTGCGAGCCTGTCTACACGCATGCCGACGAGAATAGGCTATTCCAACTGCTTCGCATCGGTCATAAAGATGGATCGGCCGAGCTCATCGAGGAGCTTGCACGGCGCAAGAACGATGCTCCCCATTCCTTGAACTCGCTCTTTACGCATCTTTTCGAGACCGGTCGACGGTTCCTGCTTGAGCAGGGAGAGGACGCCAGGGAACTGCTGACCGCCGACGAGCAGCGTCTGCTCCTGCAGCCCGGGCGACTTCCGATGCTGTACGACGAACGAAAGAGAGTTCTGGTTTCTTTTTTTCACCGGATCATCGACCGGACCGTCAGCGTCGGGACGCCAAGGAAACCCAGCGATCTTGCGGCCACCATCAAAGCGTACGTGGAGGAGCATTATACATCCGATCTTCACCTGGAGAAAATCGCGGAGGAGATGGGCGTCTCACTGAAATACGTATCGAGGCTGTTCAAGGAGACGTACAACGTCAACATTACGAGCTTCATTAGCGAACTGCGTATCGACAAAGCCAAGCAATTGCTGCGCGACACCGACCTGCTCGTCGCCGCGATCTCCAGACAAGTCGGCATTTTCGATCGGACGACGTTTCTGCGCACCTTCAAGAAGCTGGAGGGTCTCTCCCCCAACGATTACCGCAGACAGGCGAGGGCGACGAGAAAACAGGAGGAGCGCGACGGACGCTAATCACTTATTGGAAAAGAGGTCGGTCTTATGGCTGTTCTATCCGCAGAGAAACAATATATTTTCGAGGAGAATCGTCCCTTCCCCAGCTGCCATGCTTCCACGGTCGCCGCACTGCCTGGGGGCAAGGCGCTTGCGGCTTGGTTCGGAGGCTTGCACGAGAAGGCCAGTGATGTCGCCATCTGGCTGTCCGTCCGCACGGACGGACAATGGTCCGTTCCCATTCAAGCGGCCGACGAGGAAGGAGTCGCTCACTGGAATCCGGTGCTCGATGTCAACGGCTCGGACGTGAGTCTCTATTACAAAGTGGGCCACGAGATTGCGGATTGGCATACACGCGTTATCCGGTCCCGCGACGGCGGTCTGACCTGGTCCGAGCCGCGGGAGCTAGTACCTGGCGACGTCGGCGGGCGCGGTCCCGTACGCAACAAGCCGATCCGGCTGGAGGACGGAACCTTGCTGGCTCCCTCCTCGGTCGAGCGGCGCGATCCGGATCGTCCCGGCCAGGAAATCTGGCATGCGTTCGTTGACATTTCGCCCGACGACGGACGGACATGGCGACAGAGCGAGCCGGTTCCGATGGAACTGGACCAATATGTCGGTGCGGAGAAGTGGTTCGCCAAAGGGTTGATCCAGCCAACCCTTTGGTCGACAGGGCAAGGGAACGTGCATATGCTGCTGCGCAGCACCGAGGGCTCAATTTTCCGCAGCGATTCGTCGGACGGGGGGAACACATGGTCCATGGCGTACGCCACGGCGCTGCCGAACAATAACAGCGGCATCGACTTGGTCCGTCTGGAGAATGGAACGCTGGCGCTCGTCTATAATCCTGTCCGGGGCTTCGCCACGAATTCGCCGCGCACGCCTCTGGTGGTCAGCTTCTCCGAGGATAACGGGATCTCGTGGGGCGGCGAGTTCGTACTGGAGGACGAACAGGGCGAATATTCCTATCCGGCGATCGTGGCCCGCGGGAACGTACTGTATATTACGTATACTTGGAAACGCGAACGGATTGCCTTTTGGGAGATTATATTATGAGGAGCCACAGTATCCGCAGCGGCGTATGGCCGACGATGCTGACTCCGTATACGGCGGAGGGAGCAGTCGATTACGACGCATTGGGCCGTCTGATCGAGTGGTATTTGGACAGAGGCGTGGACGGCTTGTTCGCGGTCTGCCAGTCCAGCGAGATGTTCTACCTGAGCTTGGAGGAGCGGGTGAAGGTCGCGGAGTACACGGTGCGCCGGGCGGCCGGCCGCGTGCCGGTCATCGCCTCCGGCCATATTGCTGGCGGCTTCGAGGAGCAGGTTGAGGAGCTGAACGCGATGGGCGCCACCGGCATCGACGCGCTGGTGCTCATCACGAACCGGCTGGCCGGACCGGAGGAGAGCGACGAGACGCTGAAGAGCCGGCTGGCGCAACTGTTGGAGCGGCTTCCGAAGGAGCTGCCGCTGGGCTTCTATGAATGTCCGTATCCTTACAAGCGCTTGGTTACGCCGGAGCTTCTCCGCTGGTGTGCCGAGACAGGACGGTTTGCGTTCCTTAAGGATACCTGCTGCGATCTGGAGATGCTGAGAAGCCGAATGGAGGCTGTTCGCGACAGCGGGCTGAAAATCTACAACGCCAACACGACGACTCTGCTGGAATCGCTGAAGCTCGGAATATCCGGATACAGCGGCGTGATGGCGAACTTCCATCCGGAGCTGTACGCGTGGCTGGTGAGACATTGGCAGGACCGCCCGGAGGAGGCCGAGCGCCTGATGCCGATTCTGACGGCGGCTTCTTGGGTGGAAAAGCAGCTTTACCCGATCAACGCCAAATATTATTTGATGCTTGAAGGCGTGCTTCACAATTGCATCGGCCGCTCCAAGGACGCCAGCGAGCTGAACGCCACCTTCCGGCTGGAGGTCGAGCAGGTGCGGGAGCTGTCTCTGAGGCTGGCGAGGCAAATATTAGACTGATCGTCGGTATCCAATGCGTTGATTTGCAGCTGCGTTAAAAATAATGCACAGAATAGAAGCACCCATCCCCTCTTTGAAGGGACGGGTGCTTTTTGCATCGTTTAACGATCAATTCGACCATGCCATCCGGACCTCTTCTCCGGATTAGTTCTTGCGTATCTTAACCGGAGCCGTGGAGCCTCTCGTGATGAGCTTGGCGGCCACCGTAATGTTAACGGCGTGGAATTCCTCGTTCCCGTTCATCTGATGCATGAGCAGTTGGGCTGCAAGCGCGCCTAACTGATGCTTGGCCGTTCGCACGGTCGTAAGCGGCGGTTCCGTATGCAGGGCCCATTCAATATCGTCGAAGCCGACGACGCTTATGTCTTCCGGGATGCGCTTGCCTTTCTCCTTCAAAGCCTTGATCGCCCCGATGGCAAGCTTGTCGTTGGCGGCGAAAACGGCGGTGAAATCGCCGTGGCTGCAGGAGCGGATCGCATCGTACCCGTCGTCGACGCTGACGCCTTCGCATTCGATAAAGATGGGACTTCCGCCCCGGCCCTCGCTGAGGCCGTCCAGATAGCCCTTGTAGCGCTGCTGGATGCTCTTGTGGTCCAGCGGACCCGAAAGAAAAATGATGTTCCGGTGGCCGAGTTCGATCAGATGGCGGGTCGCATCCATTGCGCCGGCGCAATTATCGGTATTGACCGAGCCGAAACCGTCATACTGATTGTCCACGGTGACGACGGGAACGCCCAGGCGCGCCACCTGCTCGAGCAGTTCGACGTCGAAGTCCGCGCCGACCATGATCGCGCCGCTAATAGAACCGGACTCGAACATTTCATGAAACGCCTCCGGCTCCAGGCGCCGCTCGTGCATGACGTTGTACAGCGGGCTGCAGCGGTGATTCTGCAGCTCCGCAGAGATGGCTTCCGTGATGAGCGCGTAAAACGGGTCCGTCTTCACCGACTGGTTAATACGGACCAGGAGGGTGATGCTGACTCCTGCCTCCTTCACCAGTCCGCCGATCCGCTGCTTGGGGCGCAAATTTTTTTCGTCCAGCGCCTGCAAAATGCGCTTGCGCAAATCCTCGCTGACGCCGGGGCGATCGTTGATCGCTTTGGAAATGGTCGAAGCGGACACCCCCAATTCCTTCGCGACATCTTTAAAGGTAACGGACATCCTGAACACTCCTTTAACGGATTCAAACTTATGTCCTTTGCCGTTCCGTGTCCTATCATCTCCCATTATATAGGGATGAACCTGTTATATCCATTTTCAATCCTTGCAATCGAAATCGGACGAAACGACAGAGAAATAATTTCTTAATAGTTTCCATCATAAATGTATTTCTTTTCTCAGCTATATCATAAAAGAAAACCTGATAAATATCAAATAAATCAACGAAAATTGGCAATTAAATAGGAATTTAGTCGGAACGACCCTTCGAAAGAACGAGAAAAAAATGTTGCATTTACGGTTTAACGGAGTATAATTGGGGACAAATAAGGAAACTATTTCTCTTATAATTTCCTTATAATTTCTTTCACAACCTGCTTAACTTAAGGAGGCTTTCGCGGTGGGAACGAAGTACGTGGGCGTTTGGGGCGTTTTCGAGGAGGATTACGCGGAGGGTTTGGAGACTGCTTTCCAGAGGTATAAGGAGGCCGGGATCACCCACATCATGTATGGCGGCATCGCTCATGCTTTCGATGTTCACGAGGAGTATTACCGCCAGACCAAAATCGACCCGTGGGTACAGATCGATTACGAGAAGAACGTAGGCGACGCGTTCGGAACCAAGTTTAATTTGATTAATTCCGAGTTCGACGAATTGAATGCGCTCGCAAACCGGTACGGCTTGAGCCTTGATTTCGATATCACGCCGGGAGTCAGCGATCCGATCGTCGAGGCCTATCCGGATACGGCGGTCGTCGATATCGAAGGCAAGCGCAGCAAGCACTGGATGTGTCCGAACAATCCGGACGTACGGCATTATTTCTTCGGCAGGACGGAGGACATTCTCCGCAACTACAAGGGAATCAAGGAAGTGGAGCTGGACGTCGTCAGCATCGACTTCTACGATCCGCAGGTCGTCCCGGACTGGGTGCTTCCCGAGCTGTATCCGCTCCGTCAGCTGGCCATCGGCAACTGCTTCTGCGATCACTGCATGGCCAAGGCTAGAAACGCCGGTCTCGACATCGATAAGATCAGAGCGGAAATCGGCGCCTTGTATAAAGAAGCGACTACACTGACGTACGACAATTTCAAGAATTTCGCCGATTCGTACCGCGGCCTGTTTGATGTCATGCGTTTCGTAATCAAGCATCCAGACCTCGTGAAGTGGCTGCAGTTCCGCGGGAGCTCGGTCGACGAATTTGTCAGCGGGATTAACCGCATGGTCAAAGGCATTGATCCCGGCATTCTCGTGTCCAGCGACCTGGTATCTCCGAGCTTCTCCTGGACGCTTGGCCAGCTGTACCATACCCAGCCGGCGATTACCGACCTGACGAAGCTGATGCTCTACCACAAGCGGATCGGCTCGTTTGAAATCAAACCCCTGAAGCGAATTCAGCAGGCGATTCCGGCTATCAAGGAAGAGGAGCTGCTGGACCAGTATTTCCGGCTCAAAGCGTTCACCGGACCGGATTCGTTCCGCGGCTTCGAGGAAGAGGGCGTCGGGGTGGAAAACGTCTACTACGAAGTGAAGAAGGCGAAGCTTGAGGTAGGCCCCGAACACAAAATCATTGCCGGGCTCGTCGGCGATCCGCCGGCGACGCCGAACGACGTGCGAGAAGCCGTTTCGATGGCCCACAAAGGCGGCGCGGACGGCTACATGCTGCACCTGTGGTACGGCAAGGCGCCCAAAGAGAACGTCGTGGCGTTCGGCGATCAGCTTCGCCGGCTTGGAGAGATTAAGTAAAGGGGGCGAAGGCGATGAGAAGAGGAACATGGCACGATTTCCGGGAAAAGCTGACGGAAGCGACGGTCGCGATCTTGCCGGTCGGAAGCATCGAGCAGCACGGACTGCACGCGCCGCTCGGAACGGACTTGTACATCGCGGAAGGCTTGGCCCAGTCGGTTGACGGGGTGGAGCACGCGATGCTGCTTCCTTCGGTTCCGGTTGGCGTGGCCGAATACCACCGTCATTTCGCCGGATCGCTGTGGGTAAGCCCCGAGACGCTGAAGCGGTACGTCGGGGAAATCGTGAAAAGCCTGGCGTATCATGGCGTGAAGAAAGTCATAGTCGTTAACGGACACGGAGGGAACCGGGAGCCGCTGAAGGAGATGGCCCGATATGTCATGATGGATGCCGACATTCGGGTGGTCGTCTGGACATGGTTCGAGAGCATCGAGCCGGAGATCGTCCGCATGTACGGCCGCCGGCCTCCGCTGCATGCAGACGAGACGGAGACGTCCATGCTCATGGCGATCCAACCCGACTATATCCAGCCGGATCAGTACGAAGCTTCTTCTCGTGGCGCTGGTGAATGGGGGCAATTCTATGAAGGGACGATGATTTCCCAGACGGTTAAGGATTTCTCTCCGACGGGGGCTACCGGCAATCCGGCCAAGACTGATCTTGCGCAGGGCCGGCGCATGCTGGAGCTGTCCGTCGACAATCTGAAGCGCTTAATCGCTTACATGAGCGCTTTGTAGCATTCGCATACGGTTCTGTCCCCCTTCCTTCTAGACAAATGCGAGCCAGACGGGGGTCATGGATAAACAATTTTCTTAGGGAGGAAAACGGAATGCGGAAATGGGGACTTATGCTTGTCATCGTTGCTATGTTGGGGCTGGCCGCTTGCGGCGGAGGGAACTCGGAAGGTACGGCAGCATCGAACGGAGGGAGCGCGGGCGAAAGCGGTAAAAAAGAGACCGTCACCTGGTGGTTGCCAAACTGGGATGAAGCGACGGCACGAAAGCTCGTCTCGCAGTTCGAGACGGAAAATCCCGACGTGAAGGTAGACATCGTCGTAACGACATGGGATACGATGGAGAACAAAATCCGCGTCGCTCTCATGACGAAAGACGTGCCCGATGTCATTACCGAGCTGGAATCGCGCATTCAGGGCTATGCCGCCAAAGGCTTGCTGCTCAAGCTGGACGATTATTTCGACGACAAGATGCCCAAGGACGACTTCATCAAATCGGCGCTGGAGATCAACACCTACGACGGCGGCGTATACGGCGTTCCTTTCCGGCATGACGGGTCCGGCGTCCTGTATAACAAGAAGATGTTCAAGGACGCCGGCCTCGATCCGGACAAATTCCCGGAGACGTGGGACGAATTCATGGCTGCGGCGCAAAAGCTGACCAAGGATACGAACCAGGACGGCACTACCGATCAATATGCCACGGCGTGGCCGCTCGGCAACCAGGCGAATGCGGTGACCCGCTACATCCAGATGCTGTTCACCGAGGGCGGAGACGTGTTCAACGAAGACAAGACGAAATCGCTGCTCAATACGCCGGAGGCTGTTGAAGCGCTGCGGAAGCTGACTGACACGATCAAGAACGGCGAGGCGCCCAAGAGCACGGTGGAACTCGACAATACGTCGATGCGAGACCTGTTCATGAACGAGAAAATCGCGATGTACATCGGCGGCCAGTTCGATATCGAGCCGATCGGAAAGGACAAGCCGTCCATCGAGCTGGGAACGGCCGTGCTGCCGGGAACGGGCGGCATGGGCACGACGACGGTTGACGGATTTTCGCTCATCGTGCCTGAACCGGCCAAGCATAAGGACGGAGCGCGCAAGCTGGTACAGTTCATCGCCCAACCGGAGCACATGGCGGAGCTGACGGCGACGTTCCCCGGACGCAAGAGCGCTCTCGAGCAGCCGAAATTTTCCGATCCGCTGCTCAAGCCGTTCTCCGATCAGCTGGAAAAAGGCAAGTCGAAGCCGATCCACGAGAACTGGTCGAACATCGAAAAAACGATGTACCGCTATATCCAACTCGTCATTTTGAACAACATGGACGTTCAGGAGGCCGCGGACAAAATGACGGCCGAAGTGGATGCCGCGTTGAAATCGTGACGTTAGGTCGGGAGAGCGATCTCCTGGCCGGTTCATTTATTAACGCGGGGAGGGTCGATTTCCATGCTTGGCAAATGGTTTACGGCGTCCGAGAGGCGGGGAATCGCTTTCGTGGCGCCGGGTTTGCTCGTCACTACGCTGCTGATCCTATATCCGATCTTGTCCGTGCTGTACTACAGCTTCGTGAACGAAGGCTCCGCGTTCGTAGGGCTGGACAATTATTCGTCCGTATTCCGCTCTCCCCTGTTCGGAAAAATGCTCGGAAACACGGCCATATGGACGGTCGGGACGGTAGCGCTGGCTTTCGCGATCGGCACGGGGGCGGCGCTGCTGCTGAACCAGGATTTCGTCCGGGGCCGCAACCTGTGGAGGACTGTGCTGATGCTGTCCTGGATCACGCCGGGCGTCGTCAAGGCGGTCGTATGGAAGTGGCTGTACAGCTACGATTTCGGCATGCTTAACCATATGCTCATGAGCCTGCACTTGATCCGCGAGCCGGTGTCTTGGCTGTCCAGCACGTCGCTCGCGCTGCCCTCGGTTATGCTGGTGCAAGTCTGGGAAACGTTCCCTTACGCCATGCTGATGATGAGCGCCGGGCTGCAGGCCATTTCGAAAGACTTGTATGAGGTGGCCGATCTGGAAGGGGCAAGCGGTACGCAGCGGTTGCGGCTCATTACGCTTCCGCTGCTCAAGGACGTCATTTTCATCGCGCTGCTCATCCTGATCATCTGGTCTCTAAACGGCTTTACGCTGATCTGGATCATGACCCAGGGGGGACCGGCGGGAAGCACGGAAGTGCTGGCCTTGTCCATATACGATAGGTTCCGCGATTTCGATATTCACGGCGCTTCCGCTATTTCGGTGCTGCAGCTGCTGATCAGTCTCGTCTTCGCGATCTGGTACATTCGCAGATCTGCCAAGGAGGTGTGAGGGATGGATAGAAGCAAAGCCAAATGGCCGCGCAAGGCGGCAACCTACGGTTTGCTCGTTCTGCTCGTTCTTTTCGTCCTTTTCCCGCTCGCCTGGGTGCTCAGCACGTCCGTCAAGCCGTCATCGGAGGTATTCTCGATTCCGCCGCGTTGGATTCCGAGCAAAATTTCCCTGGAGCATTACGATAACGTACTGCAGCATTCCTCGATTCCCCGGTATTTCGCCAACAGCGTGCTCGTCGGTCTCGGCACCACTTTATTGTCGCTTCTGCTAGGAGGCGCAGCCGGTTACGGCTTCGCGCGCTACAGGTTCAAGGGAAGCCAGCCGTTGTCGCTGTTTATGCTATTCAGCCAGATGCTGCCGCTGACGGTGTTGATGATCCCGATTTATTTTATCCTGCTGCGGCTCGGACTGCTTGATTCGATCGCGGGTCTGGCTCTTGCCCATCTCATTCTCACCTTGCCCGTAGTAACTTGGATGTGCCGAAGCTATTTCGCGTCGATTCCCCGGGAGCTGGAGGAAGCGGCCCAGATGGACGGCTGCTCCCATCTGAAGGCGCTGTTCGTCGTCATCCTGCCTTTGGCTGCGCCAGGCATTGCGGCAACGGGCATTTACGCTTTCATCATGTCCTACAACGAGTTCGTTCTCGCGTCTATTCTGACATCGTCGGATGCGGCGCGTACGGTTCCGATCGGGCTGACCGAGTTCTCGACGATGTTCGACGTGGACTGGGGGGGCACAATGGCTGCGGCCACGCTCGTCTCTCTGCCGCCGATTTTGTTCTTCCTGTGGCTGCAAAAATATTTCGTGCAAGGTCTGGGTCAGGGCGCCGTCAAAGGATAAACCGCTTGCTTGTGAATAAGGAAACGTGGAGGGTGCTCTCATGAAAATCATCGGAATCGAAATGACGCCCGTGGAAATCCCCGTCATCCCTCTCTCCGAGGGAGGGATCGCGCCTTACCGGGGCAGTCAGGACAAAGTGGGAACGACAAAGGCAACCAGTCTGATTTTTAAAGTGACGACCGACGAAGGCATCGCGGGCTGGGGAGAAATGAACCCTATTATTTCTGTCAAGCTGACGAAGGCGCTGCTGGACGATTATATCGCTCCGCTCGTGATCGGCCAGAATCCGTTCGAGCTCAAGAAGATCATGCGAGCGTTCAGCCCGGTGTACAATCCGCAAATCAATACGAAAAGCTTCCTGACAGCCATTGAGATGGCGTGCTGGGACATCATGGGCAAAGCGGTCAACAAGCCGGTATACGAGCTGCTCGGCGGCAAGGTCAGAGAGCGGATTGACATTGCGTACGCCCTGGGCATGCTGGACATCGGGGAGACGAAGGAAAAAATCGCGCAGGTGAAAGCGGAAGGCTTCCGAACACTCAAGACGAAGGGCGGCAAGGACGTCGTCTGGGACGTCAAACGGGCGATTGCGATGCGCGAGGCGGCCGGAGATGACTTCGAGCTCCGCGTCGACATGAACCAAGGCTACGATACGCCGACGGCGCTGCGTTATTTGCGCGGAGTCGAGGACTGCGATCTGCAATATATCGAGCAGCCCATTAAAGTGAACAAGTTCGACGACCTGAAGTCGCTTCGCGATCGCACCCGCACGCCGATCGGCATCAACGAGGACTGCTACATTCCCGGCAACCTGCTCGAGGCGATCCGACGCGCCGCCATCGACATCGCCATCGTCGATTTCGAGCCGCTCGGCGGCATTACCGAACTGATCCGGCTGGAGAGCATCGCCCAGGAGGCCGATCTGCCTCTTGCGCATCATTGCGGCTGGGATATGGGCGTCAAGCTGGCGGCCATTCTGCATGCGACCAGTACGATGCCGGCCTTCAGCTACGCGATGGACAGCACCTACCAGGCTCATGGCGACGACGTGCTGACCGAGAAAATCCGCATCGACAGCGGCAGCTACCTCGTGCCGGAGGGCCCCGGTCTCGGCGTCGAGGTGGACGAGCAGAAGCTGCGTTATCTGGCCGTGAAGTGAAATGCCGTATATAAAGCCGTGGCGGCCTTGATGAGGAGGGCATGAGTTGGGCGATTTTGCGGGCAAACGAGTAGTGGTGACCGGCGGCGCCATGGGGATCGGCCGAGGCATCGTCGAAGCTTTCGCCGAAGCCGGGGCGACCGTCGTGTTCGCCGACCGGAACGGCTCCGCGGGGGAGGAGACGGCGAAGGCGATCGCCTCGTCATCCTGCGGCGGAGAGGTTGAGTTCATTCAGGCGGACCTGTCCAATCCGACGCAGATGCGCGAATTTATCGACAAAGCCGTCGGCCTGCTCGGATATGCGGATGTTCTGGTTAACAATGTCGGGGTCAATTATCGGAGCGGCGGCATTTTGAGTCACACGGAGGCCGATTTTCATGCCTCGTACCAGACGAACGTGATGAGCTGCGTCCGCTGCGTGCAAGGCTTTCTCCCGGGGATGATGGATCGCGGGCGGGGCGCCGTCGTCAGCGTATCGTCTACGATGGCGCTTGGCGCTCCCGGCTTTGCGGCCTACGCCTGGTCCAAGGGCAGCATCGATACGCTGACCCGGACGCTGGCGCTGGAGTATGCCGCTTCCGGTATCCGCTTCAACGCGGTCGCCCCGGGCCTGATCGACACGCCGGCCACGCGGCCTTGGATCGAGAGGCAGCCGCATCCCGCGGATGCCAAGGGGGTGCCGATGCGTACGGTAGGCACTCCGCTCGACATCGCGAATGCGGTGCTCTTTCTCGGTTCGGAAAAGGCGGCTTACATTACCGGTCAAGTGCTTTACGTAGACGGCGGATTATCGGTGGGCGAATAAACGATATAGGTTGAACCAAAGAGGCGACAACGGGCAGACTGAGCGCAATGACGAAAGGGACTTCATATGATGGTTGGTTCAACCTATATGGGATAGAAGGGAGAAGGATTGCAAGTTATGGACATTTATAAGCGATTGGAAGAGCTGGGTCTTGCCGTCCCGGAGCTGCCGAAGCCGGTAGCGTCCTACGAGCCGGCCGTGATCTATAACGGGCTGATCTATTCCGCCGGCCAGACCGGCACGGTGAAGCAGAAGCTCGTCCATACGGGGAAGCTCGGCCGGGAGGTCACGATCGAGGAAGGCAAGGAGTCGGCCCGGCTGTCGCTGCTCAACTGTCTGTCCGAGCTGGAGCATGTGCTGGGCGACTTGAACCGCATCGAGCGATTCGTCAAAATGACCGGATTCGTCGCATCGGCTCCGGGTTTCGTTAATCAGCCGGAAGTGGTGGAGGGGGCGTCGGCCTTGCTGCTGGATATTTTCGGAGACCGGGGGGCCCATGCTCGTTCGGCCATCGGCGTAGCCGAGCTGCCGTATAATGCCCCGGTGGAAATAGAGTTGACCGCGGCCATTCGGTCGTTCGATTAACGCCAAGATAAGTGGAGGACTTCCGAGTCCACGGATCGTTTCTCGATCGTGGGCTCTTTTTTATTTTTGCTTGCACCTTACGTTACGTCATGTTTTATAATCAAATCACCGGTAAACAGTTAGCGCTAACGAAGGAGACAGTATGGAACGGTATTGGAAGGTAGGAGATCTGGCCAAATTAACGGGGCTTACCGTACGTACCCTGCGGTTCTACGATCAGATCGGATTGTTCTCGCCATCCGAGTTGACGGAATCCGGGCACAGACTGTACAACGATTCCGATCTGTCTCGTCTGCAGCAGGTTTTGTCTCTCAAGGAACTGGGCTTGTCCCTTGACGAAATCAAATCCGTTTTGGCCGAAGGGCAGATCGGCGCGCTTGAGATCGTGGACCTGCAGACGGCTCGGATCAAAGAGCAGATCCGATTGCAGCAGAATCTTCTTGAACAGCTCCAGCATCTGGCCAAGAGCATTAAGGGAAAAGAACCGTTAGCCGTCGAGGATTTCGCGAAGCTGCTGCAGGCGATGAAAAGAAGCCATGAAAAACTGGTCATCGAACGCAGCAAGAGCTTGGAGCACCGTCTGGACGCATTGGGACGGTTTCTAGCCGAGGGACGAAACGGGACAACATTAAAGGAGGACAAACCGTGACCGAGAGATTCGTTAAACATGCCACCTTCGTCGTCGAAAAGATCTATTCCGCAGCACCCGAGAGGGTTTATCAAGCTTGGTCCGACCCGGAGGCCAAAGCCAAGTGGTTCTCGAAGCCCGAAGTGTTCGAATTCCGCGTCGGAGGGCGGGAATACAGCAGCGGAGGACCGCCGGAGGGGCCGATCTTCACCTTCGAGGCGCGCTACAACGAGATCGTTCCCGGGCAGCGCATCGTCTACACCTACACTCTGGACGCGGGGGATACGCGGATTTCCGTCTCGCTGACGACGGTTGAGTTCATTCCGGTCGAGAACGGCACCAAGCTCGTATTCACCGAACAGGGTGCTTTCATCGACGGGCACGATACGCCGGAAATCCGCGAGCACGGCACGAACGAAATGCTGGACGCTCTGGGCAAGTCGCTCTAAGGGAGGAGGAAAGCAGGATGGCGGCAATCGTAGGGGAAAATGAAGTCATTTCCTCGCGGGAGTTCGAATTCCCGCGCGAACAAGTATTTGAAGCTTGGACCGACCCCAAAAAATTGGCTCGCTGGTGGGGACCGAAGGGGTTCGCCAATACGTTCCACGAATTCGATATGCGTCCGGGCGGCACGTGGAGGTTCGTCATGCACGGACCGGATGGCACGGACTACCCGAACCATAACGAATTTGTCGAGGTCGTGCCGCATGAGCGAATCGTGATCAAGCATCGGAACAGCCCCGAGTTTCAAGTGACCGCCACCTTCGAGGAGCTGGCCGGTCGCACAACAATCGTGTTCCGCCAGGTTTTCGGGAAAGCGGAAGAGTTCGAACAAGCGAAGACGTACTGCGTCGAAGGCAACGAGCAGAACTTCGACCGGCTGAACGACCTGCTTGTCCGGTTATCGAGGGAATGAGCGAAATGGCGGTGCGGGATCATCCTTTTCGGCGCCGCCAGTCGGGCTCCGACAAGAAATCCGGGCGCGGGGCTTCCCGTTTCGGAAACATCAGAAGAGAGGGGAAGCGCTTCCCCTCTCCTTCGTTCTATTCAGCAGACACTTGCTCGGCGGCTGTCCGCTCAAAGCCCAGATCGGGGCTGCCGAGCTTCGGGGAATGCGCTCCGGCAAGCAGACGGTGCGGTTCTGGCTTCTGGACAGGATGCCGCGCTGCCAATAATAGGCCAGCATCAGCTCGTTCAGCGAAGACATTTATTGCATCGTCTCGATAGCGTACACGCCGCCCGATCGCGTGGCAAACTGAACCTCGCAGAGCTCATCGCTGGCTAGCCGCTCGCCGGAGTCGGCCGCAACGACGACGAACGGCACGTCCGTTCGGAGCAGGCACGAACTTCCGTTACGAGAGAGGATTTCGGCGCGGATCAGCTTGCCGCCCTGCCACTCCATGGCTACCTCGAAGCCTCCGCGCGCCCGCAAGCCGCGAATGCCGCCGTCGGGCCAAGCCGAAGGCAGCGCCGGCAGCAGACGAACTTCCCCGGAGTGGCTCTGGAGAAGCAGCTCGGCAATCCCTGCGGTTGCCCCGAAATTCGCCTCGATGGTCATCGGATAGAAAACCAGCTTCGGATGCCGGTGCGCGTTAAACAGGTTCGGGAACGGATTGCGGAGCAGCTTCTCCAAATAATCGTGAGCGGTCTCCCCGTCCCCCAGCCGAGCATACATGCTGATCATCCAGGAGAAGCACCACCCGATCGTATCGAGCTTCTCATGCTCCCGCCTTCGTCCGAGCGTTGTTCTGACCGCATCGGCGAGCTCCGGATCGCGGGAAGGGACGATTTCGTTTCCCGGATGCAGCGCATACAGATGGGCCGTATGCCGGTGGCCCGGCTCGCTTTCCTCGAAGTCCCGAAACCACTCCTGAAGCTGGCCGTATCGGCCGATTCGCAGCGGAAGCAGCCGGCTGCGGGCTTGCTCCAGCGTACGTCTGAATTCCCCGTCGACGTCCAGAATCGAAGCGGCCTCGATACAGTGTCCGAACAGCTCCCGAATCAAGATCATGTCCATCGTCGAGCCGATGCTGACGGCGGCCTTGCGTCCGTCCGGACCGATAAACGTGTTCTCCGGAGATGTGGACGGATTCGTCACGAGACGCCCTTCGCCGTCCTCCACAAGCCAGTCCAGGCAGAACAGGGCGGCTCCTTTCATAACCGGATAGGCCCGCTGCCGCAGGAAAGCCCGGTCTCCGCCGAATTCGTAGTGCTCCCACAGGTGCCGACAAAGCCAGACGCCGCCCATCGGCCAGAATGCCCAGCTGGCGGGTCCCTTCGACGGACCGCCGGAAGGGGTGGCCGTCCGCCACAGGTCGGTCGAGTGGTGAACGACCCATCCGCGGCTGTTGTAATGGATTCTCGCCGTTTGCTCTCCCGTCTTCTGCAGATCGTCCAGCAGGTCGAACAGCGGCTCGTGGCATTCGGCCAAGTGGTTCGCCTCCGCCGCCCAATAGTTCATCTGCGTGTTGATATTGATCGTGTAGCAGCAAGCCCAGGGCGGACGGGTCATATCGTTCCAGATGCCTTGCAGCGTCGCCGCCTGCGTGCCCGGACGGGAGCTGGAGATCAGCAAGTAGCGTCCGTATTGATAGAAGAGCACCGCCAGTTGGGGGTCGCTTCTCCCGGCGCGCAGCGCATCGATCCGTTCGTCCGTCGGCAGCGTATCGAGGCCAGGGGCATCGAGCCGCCATTCGACTCGGTCGAACAGGCGACGGTAGTCGGCCGTATGGCGAGCGAGCAGCTGTTCGTAGGCTTGCGGAGAAGCGGCGCTCAGCCGGGAGAGGCACTGTTCGGCCGGATCTTTCCCGTCGTGCCACGGATCGCGGTCGAAGCCGTTGAAGCTGGTCGCTGCGGCCAGCAGCAGTACGGCTTCCGTCGCATGCTGGATCACGATGCGGTTGCCGTAGGTCTCCACCCGCCCGTCCGTCGATGCGGCCTGAAGATGAATCTCGAATTTTAATCCTTGCCGATCTTCATAGAATACCGACTGCTCGGTGTCGACGTGATAGGGCTCGACGTGAACCGGACTATGGCCGGACAGCACGATGCGGCGTCCGTCCGCCCGCCCTGCCGAATAGTTAAGCGGACTGTCCAGCGAGGCCTTCACATGCAGCTTGCCGGGCTGATCGACGGCCAGACGAACGACCATGACCTGGTCCGGCTCGGAAACGAATACTTCTCTCGTATGACGAACCCCCTGGCGAACGAAGCTCGTGCGGAAGACGGCTTCCCGCAAGTCCAGCTCGCGCCGGTAGTCCTCGACCGTCTCGTCCCCTTCGAACTCAAGGCGAAGATCGCCCATCGATTGATACGATTCGACCCAAGGACCGAGCATATGCTCCTCGATCACAGCTTGCGCATCCGCGTATCGTCCGGCGAAATTCAACCTCCGCACCTCATCCAGATGCGCTGCGGCTCCGTAATGGTTCGGGTCGGTCGGACGTCCGGACCATAGAGTATCTTCGTTGAGCTGGATTCGTTCGTGCTTGATCCCTCCGAACGCCATGCCGCCCAGCCGTCCGTTGCCGAGCGGCAGCGCCTCGACCCATTCCGCTGCGGGGCGGCGGTACCAGAGCTTGAGCTTGTTATCGCCGCCGGTCATGGGAGAGCCTCCTTTTCGCAAGCGCATTGCAGGATGAGAACGCCTTTCGGAGGGAGCTTGACCGTTCCCTGCAGATCGGAGCCGGACAGCAGCTCTCTGCAGGCATCGGGACCGACGTCCACCTCAGCCTCGTCTTCGCGATGATTCAGCAGGAAGGTGAACCGTCCGTTGGCGTTAACGCGCTGCGCGACCTCGACGCCGCTCGGCGCGTTCAGCGGCGGGCGGATGCCTAAGCGCTCGCACAGCTCCGACACGAAGTCGGACAGGAACCGAGGCTCCGGGCTGGAGGCGATGTACCAGGCTTCGCCTTGCCCGAAGCGATGACGGGTAAGCGCAGGTCTGCCCCGGTAGAAGTCGTCTCCGTACTCCGCCAGCACGTCGGCGCCTTCCGGATGAATCAGATCGCAGAGCAGACCGCATGAGTATTGGCCTTGAACGGCGCCCAGCGGCTGCGTCATGACGATCGTATTGGCCTGCTCCGGGAACAGCGCGTCAATCTCCTCCGCCCATAGGCCGAGCAGCCTGCGAAGCTCTCCCGGGTAGCCGCCGAGCGTCACCAGATCGCTCTCTCCGACGATGCCGCTGAAGAAGGTGGTGACGAACGTTCCGCCGCCGCTCACGTAAGTCTCCAGCTTGTCGGCATAACCCGGCTTGACCATATACAGCACGGGAGCCAGCACCAGGTCGTAGGCGGCAAGATCGTCTTCCACTCCGATCAGATCGACCGGAATGTGTTGCTCGTAGAAGGCGTCGTAATAGCGCTGAATCTGATCGAGATATTTCAGCGCGACGGTCGGGCCGCTGGAATATTCGATTGCCCACCAGTTGTCCCAGTCGAAGACGATGGCGACCCTGGACGGCGTTCTGGCGCCGAGCAGCGTGTCGCCCAACAGCTGCAGCTCGCCTCCCAGCTCCGAGATTTCGCGAAATACGCGGGTATGCTCATGGCCGGCATGGTCGATAATCGCGCCGTGGAACTTCTCGAACGCTCCCGCGTTGCGCCGCATCTGGAAGAACATGAGGCTCTCCGCTCCGCGCGCGATCGATTGATAGCTCCAGAGGCGCATCACGCCGGGACGCTTGAGCGGGTTGACGTCCTTCCAGTTCAGCACGCTCGGGCTCTGCTCCATCAGCAGGAAGGCATCTCCGCCCTTCAATCCTCGCATCAGATCGTGCCGCATGGCGATCTGGCTCATCGGCATGTCGTTCGTCGGGTAGCTGTCCAGCGCGACGACGTCGAGCTCCTTCGCCCACTTGAAGTAATCGAGCGGCTTATAAGCGCCGTTGCCCTGGAAGTTGGTGGTCACGACAGCGTCCGGAATGACCGCCTTGATGGCGTCCCTCTCCAGCTTATAGCAGTCGAGCAGACTGTCCGAGGCGAACCGGGCGTAGTCGAGAGAGATGCCTTGGAACGCCGTCTTGTCGGGATGAGCCGGATCGATATGCTCGGACAACAGGCTGGGGAGGACGATCTCGTCCCAGTCGTAGAACGTATGGCCCCAGAAGCGGGTATACCAGGCGGCGTTCAGAGCCTCCAGCGTGCCGTACCGCTTCTTCAGCCATTCGCGGAACGCCCGCTCGCAGTTGTCGCAATAGCAGCGCCAGCCGTACTCGTTGTTGACGTGCCAGAGCCGCAGCGCCGGATGGCTCTTGTAACGCTCGGCCAGCTTGCCGGCCATAAGCGCCGAATAGCGGCGGAAGGTCGGACTGTTCGGGCAGGAATTGTGCCGGCGCCCGAACTTCTTCTTGCGGCCTTCGGAATCGACGGTCAGCACGTCCGGATACTTACGCGCCATCCAGGCCGGATGCGCGGCCGTGCTCGTGCCCAGACAGACCGCGACGCCGTGCTCGTGGAGCAGGTCCATGGCCTCGTCCAGCCATTCGAACCGGTAAGTGCGCTCGTCCGGCTGATTCAGCGCCCAGGAGAAGACGTTTAAGGTGACGATATCGATGCCGGCCAGCTTGAACAGACGCATATCCTCGTCCCAGATTTCTCTTGGCCATTGTTCGGGATTGTAATCTCCGCCGTAGACGATTTTCGACCATTTGCGGTTCATCGGTTTGCAGCCTCCTTATCTAGCCTCTTGTCCTTCGCGAAGAAGGGGACGCAAGGCAACCCGGAACGATAACGGTTCCGCGGGAATCAAATATTGCGGCAGCGTCGGAGCGTAGCCGCAGCTGTGGTTGCCGACGCCGGAGTGATAGCCGTCGATGTTGACGACGGTTGCCGGAATCGGCTGCAGATCGGTCACGCGCCGGCTTGTGCCGAGACTCTCGGTCGTATAATGCCGGGCGCTCATCTGAAAAGGCGAATCAGACGCCATGTACAGGCCGGCGCCTTCCTTGTTGGCGACGGAGGCCCATCTCACGTCGGCTTTGCCGCCGTTTTCCTGCGGCTTGATGTAAGGCACGAACTGCTCCGACACGCTTCCTTCGTATCGGCCGAGCTTGCCGCTTTCCCGGCGGTCCGGATAGCATTCGTGCGGTCCGCGGCCGAACCAGGCGAGACGGTCGAAGCCGTTCGGCAGGATCAATTCCAGGCCGAGCCTCGGCAGAGGCGGGAGATTTTCCTTCCTCGGCTCGATGCTCGTGTCGACGACAAGCTCGCCGGCGCAGGAGATCGAGTATTGCTGAACGACGGCGAACAACGGCCCGGAGCCCTTAACGCCCAGGATGCCTTCCACCCGAATTCGCGCGCCGTCTCGGCCGCAGCTCTCCGCGACGGTCTGCCGCGCATACAGCTCCAGCTCATGATATCCCGCCTCCATCCAGCGCTTGGCCAGATGAACGTCGTTGTCCAGCGGCGCGCGCCACAGCCGAATGGAAGGCCCCGCCTCCAGCAGCTCGACCCCGCCCGCGATCCAGCTCGCGAGGCGGCCGAGCGTTTTATCGAATGCAAGCCTGAACCCGGAGCCTGAGACGACGACCAGACGCCTGGTCTCGGTCAAAGCCAGAGGAGGCGGCGCCGTCTTCCGGTCGGCCCGATCCGGGCCGTCGGAACTGCGCCGGCCGCGGGGCTCGCTCAGCGGCAGATCGGTCCAAGCGACCTCGTGCCCGGCTTCCGCCCACGAAGTCGAATTCCGAAGCGTAAAGCTCAGGCGAACCCAGCATTCGCCTTTCAGCGTTTCGGGCCGCGTCCCGAAGATCAGCCGAAGCTCCTCGTACCCGCCGGGCGGAGCGGAGAGGGGCGGAAGGCGTCCGCCCTCCGCGATCTCCCCGTCGTGCAGCAGCGTCCAATGCCCGTCGAGGTGGGCGAGCGTGGCATGGTCGTACCGGTTCTCGATGCGAACGGCAAGCTCCCCTGCCGCCTCCGTCCCCGATTCGCCGGGGATCGGCGTGACGGAGACCGGCTCGATCGCCTTCTTGAATTCCAGCAGCGCCGGCTTGATCCCGCGATGCGGGAACAGCAGGCCGTCGAGGCAGAAGTGCCCGCTGTTCGGAGCGTCGCCGTAATCGCCTCCATACGTATATTCGAAGCCGCTGCTGTCCCCGCCGGGCACGACACGCTTGCGGCGGATGGACAAATCCGTCCATTCCCAGATCAGGCCGCCGCACAGCCGGGGATAGCGATAGACAGCGTCCCAATATTCCTTCTGGTTGCCGAGCGCGTTGCCCATTGCATGGCCGAATTCGACCATGAGATAGGGACGCTTATCCTCCGTTTTCCGGCCCTCCTCGATCAGCATATCGACAGAAGGATACATGCTGCTGACGATATCCGTGACCGGCGCGTCCTTCGCCCGCTCGTAATGAACCGGACGCGTCGGATCGGCTTCCCTCACCCACGCGGCCATGGCGTCGTGGTTGGGCCCGTAGCCCGACTCGTTGCCGAGCGACCAGACGATGACCGAGGGATGATTTTTGTCCCTCTCCACCATTCGCTTCGCGCGGTCGAGGAAGGCGTCGCGCCAAGCCGGATCCTCGGCCAGACGGCTCTCGTAGGCCGTTTTCTCGTCCGGATTGTCGATCCAGCGGCTGATTTCGCCGAGAAAGACGCAGCCATGCGTCTCCAAGTCTGCTTCATCTATCACGTACAAGCCGTAGAAATCGCACAGCTCCAGCCAACGCGAGTCGTTCGGGTAATGCGAGCAGCGAACGGTATTGACGTTATGCCGCTTCATGAGCAGAATATCCCGTTTCATCGCTTCGATCGTCGTCACATGACCCAGGTCGGGATCGAATTCGTTGCGGTTCACTCCGCGAATGACGATCGGACGTCCGTTGACGAGCAGCCGGCCGTCCCGTATGCACACTTCCCGGAAGCCGACCGCATAACGGTGCACCTCTTCTACGTCTCCAGACTCGTTCGACAGCGTGAGCAGAAGCGTATACAGCTCGGGGCGATCCGCCGACCACAGCCTGGGCGCCGGAACAGGAAGCTCGGCATGAAGCCGAAGCTCGCCGCCTGGAGCCGGAAGCTCGCCGTCCAGCGTCAGCGCCCGCACCGTTCGGAGCTTGTCGTCCAACAGCTCGGCCTGCAGCCGGTATCCGCCCGCAGCCGCCGGCTCGGCTCGGGCTCCGCTGCGGCACAGCTGAATTCGGGCCTCCAACGCGCCGTTTGCACCGCTCTCGTCCAGCCGGGTCAGAAGCTGCACATCGCGAAGATGCGCGCCAGGAACCGCCAACAGATAGACGTCCCGGAAAATGCCGCTCAGCCGCCATTTGTCCTGATCCTCCAAATAACTGCCTGTTGACCACTGGTAGACGCGAACGGCCAAGCGGTTATCCCCGTCCTTCAGGAAATCGGTCACGTCGAACTCCATCCGATTGTGGCTGCCCTGGCCGAAGCCGACCAGCTTCCCGTTGAGCCAGACGTGGAAGGCCGCATCAACCCCGTCGAACGCCAAAATCACGGTTCTGTTCCGCCATTCCTCGGGAACGGCGAAAGCTCGCAGGTAGGAGCCTGTCGGATTGAGCGCCGGAACATGGGGAGGATCGACGGGAAACGGGTACTTGCTGCTGCTGTAAAGCGGCACGCCGTAGCCGTGCAGCTGCCAGTTGGACGGAACCGGCAGGTCGTCCCAGCCGTCCGCGGAGAACGATTCCTCGTAAAAAAGCTCTGGCGCATCGGCGGGGCTTTCCGCATAGCGGAATTTCCACATTCCGTTCAGCAGCCGGTAATAAGGGGACGCTTCCCGAACCGAGTCGATTGCTTGCTGCCGACTTGCGTAAGGAATCGACGTCGCTCGCGGCGGCAGGGCATTGCGCTGCAGCGCCTGCAAGTTCTCCCAGTCCGGCAGCGCTTCGCTGGCGGGGTTCATACGGATCGACCTCCTCGTCTAACAAGCTCGAAATAATCGTCGCCGCCGACTTGGCCGCCTTTAAGCGACAGCTCAAGCCCGTCGATCCGGGCGTCGTGCGAATAGCAGCAGCAGAGCGGTCCCCCCGGTACGATGGCGCTCAGGCAGGACATCGCGTCGATGCCCAACTCCTGCGTGACATAGCCGGACGTGTCTCCTCCTGCCACGAGAAGCCGTCGCAGGCCGGCCTCCAGGACCAGCTGGCGGGCAAGCTGGCCGAAGCGGGTTCCGATCAGCCGGCCCGAATCCGCCGTCTCCAGCCCGAGCGTCCGCATTCGGCCGCGCATCGCCGCGATCGCCGGGTCGTCCGGTCCGCTTGCGGAATAGAGGATGACGCTGCGGCCCGCCTCCAGATGGAGGAGCGCCTCCCGAAAGACGGCGTCGCTTGCCGCTTCGGCCCGCTCCGGGTCAAGCCAATCCTCCACCGGAGCCTGGATGCCGGCATAGCCCCGGGCCATCGCCCGTTCGATCTGCGCTTGCGTAACGGGCGAGCAGCTGCCGGACAGCACGAGCAGCCGGTCCGTCTCCTCCGGCGCCGGCAGGATCGCGTTCGACGGACGAAGCAGCCCCAGCCGCTTCCAGTAAGCGGCCAAGCCGTCCGATACGCCGGAGGAGCCGACGACGAACAGCGCCGCGTTCGCCGCGTCCGCTTCTTGCCAGATCAGCCGGCCGACCGTCTCGAGCCGCTCGTCGTCCAGCACGTCGAACAGCACGGCCTCCGCTTCCGAATCGGCCAGCTTGGCCCGAAGCCGGGCTGCGGCCTCCTCCGGCGACCCCGCCAGCGCGGTCAGCTCCATCAGCGCCACGGGCCGTTCCGTCTGCTGCCGCAAATGAAGGCGAAGATCGGCCTCGGACATCGGAGTGACCGGATGACGGGCCATCGTCGGATGGCGGTCCAGCCGATAGGTCGTGCCGTCCCCGCCGGCGGCGTAATGGTGTCCGAATACGGTATAGCGCTTCAGTCTCGGCGCTCCGGCGACGATCGGCACGTACCGCTGGCCCGGGAAGAGCTCGCGCCCGAGCTCCAGCACCTTGCCGATGCTGCCTGCGCGGGGCGAGGAATCGAAGGTGGAGCAGATTTTATAATGGACGACGGCTGCACCGCTATGCTTCAGCCGTTCCAACAGCGGCTTCAGCTCGCTGTCCATCCGCTCCGGAGACATCGAGCGTCCGACGCCGGCTACGCCGAAGCACTGCGCGTCCGGGAAGCGCGCCAACTGCTCCTCCGACGGCGGCTCCAGAAACAGCACCGTGTCAGCGCCCCCCGTCGTCAGCGCTTCCATGACGTCGGTGGAGCCGGTAAAATCGTCTCCATAGTAACAGAGCAGCCTCCGGCTCTTGTGGTTCTGACCGATCATCGCGCAGCTTCCTTGCGTTTGAATTTATCGAAGGCGCGGCGCAGCTCCGCGCGGCTCTCCGCGTACGTCTCGGCCGGAATGCCGAGCATGGCCGCCTCCCATCCCTGCTTCAGGCTCTCGACGCCGGCAGACGGACCGTCCGGGTGAGCCAGGATGCCGCCTCCGGCCAGATGCATCACGTCCACCGTGTTCGTCCGCGCATACGTGATTTCGGCCGTGCCCGCCCATTGGCCGGAGGACAGCACCGGCATCGTCGCATAGCCGCCGAGCAGAGGCTGCATGCAGGCCCGCACGGACGCCACGACGGAATCGTCGCTTTCATAGAACTTGCTTCCCAGTCCGTTCACGTGCAGGTGATCCGCGCCGGCAAGCCGGCACAGCTTCTGATAGACTTGAAAATCCATGCCCAGCTGTCCATGCCGGGTCAGCATGCCCCATTGATTGCGATGACCGTGGATCGGAACCTCGCTGAACGTATTCAGATAGGCCAGACCGGCGAGTCCGACGCTGTTGACGCTGACCATCACGCAGTTTCCTCCGGCCCGGACGACCGTATCGTGATTCCGCTTCAGCGCCTCGATGTCGCCCGTAATGTTGTAGGCGTACATGATTCTGCGGCCGGTCGCCTCCGCCGCCCGCTCGATCGCGCGGGACACCGCCGCGACTTTGACGGGCAGAGGGCAATAGGGCGGGTCGGCGTTCAGCTCGTCGTCCTTGATGAAGTCCAGACCCGAGGTCGCCAGAGCATAGACGAGCGCCTCCAGCTCGGCCGGACCGAGCCCGACGCTCGGCTTAATAATCGTGCCGATAACCGGGCGTCCCCGGACGCCGGTCAGCCGTCTCGTTCCTTCGATGCCGAAGCGCGGTCCCGGATAAGCCGCCGCGAACTCTTCCGGCAGCTCCAGGTCGAGCAGCCGAAGGCCTGACAGCTCGCGCAGCTCGTACAGGTTGCCGGCCACGCAGGCCATCAGATTCGGGATCGACGGCCCGAAGTTGTGCAGCGGGAAGGAGACGACGATCTCTCCGCGCGTATAGACGTCGTTGTGACCCGGCGGTATCGCCGCTCCCGGCAGAGACGGCTGCCGCACCTGCTCCAATGCGACGACCCGCTCGATGCGGGCGCCGAAGCGTTCCTTCAGCGCCGTCGTCTCGCCGGGGACCGCGGTGAACGTGCCGGTCGACTGCTCGCCGGCGATCGCCTCCGCCGCCCGTTCCAGCGTAAACGGGGTTTCCGCCAGGTAGGTTGCGATCACCCGTTTCATATGCAACACCTCGTCCTTCGATTTAATCCAGAGACTCCAACAGCCGTTTGACCGCCAATACGCCCAATCTCGGGCTGGAGAGCACCGGCTTGCCGGTGATCTCCCTTAGCGACGCTTCCATTCTCGCCATCGAGCCCTGCGCCAGCACGATCGCGTCGACGGAGGAGGCGAGCTCCGCCGCAGTCTCCGCGATTCTCCGGTCGTGCTCCTCCGGCCGCCCGTCGACCAGGGCGTCGTAGGCGCCGGCCGCCAAGCCCTCCGTCAGCGAGACCGCCTTGCCGGCGGCTTCCGCCTGGGAGCGCAGCAGAGCCATCGTCGGCGCCAGCGTCGTCGGCAGCGTCGCAATGACGCCGATCCGGCCGTAGAGGCCGACCGCCTCCTGTGCCATTCCTTCGTCGATTTTCACGATCGGCGCGTTCACGAAGCTTCTGGCCCGATCCGCCGCCTCGCCGACCGAGGAGCAAGTGTTCAGAATGACGTCGGCGCCAAGCTCCGCCGCGCTGCGATAATAGCCGAGCAGCCTTCCGGCGACTTGGGGGGTTACGCCGCCCGCCCGAACGACGTCGTGGATGAGGCTGTCGTCGATAATGTTGACGAGGCGGCAATCCGGCAGCAGCTCGCCGAACACCTTCTTCAGCGGCTCCGCCAGCCCTTGGCCGGTGTAGATGGCCGCAACCGTTTTGGTCATGCGCGATTCCTCCTTAAGAGAGACTTAACTACCAGACGAATTGCCGCTCGGGGCGATAATAGTCGCCTTCGCGCATCGGCGCCTGATCCGCAACCTTGCGGCCGCTGTACAGCGGCTTCCGCTTGCCTCGCGGCGCGATGTCGACGACGTCGTCTCCGCGCCAATGGGTCTCGAACCGCTCGCCGAGCGCCGTCTCGATCGTCGTGCGCACGCTGAGCGGGAACGTAACGGAGATTTTCTCGCCCGCGCGCGCCGCGCCCAACTGAAGGAAGCATTGTCCGGCCCACCGGCTCGGCTCCGAGCCCGAGCCTTCCGTCGTTTCCCCGCCAAGCTCGCGAGTAAACCGCACCTTCGTGAATCCGGCCCATTCGGGTATGCGCACCTGAAGCTTCGGGATATCCTCGCGAATGTCCAGCACCACCTTGCCCTCATAGGGAAGATAGCTGCTGACGTCCAGCTTTTGCGAGCCTCGGCTGAGCAGGAAATTGACGCTGACCGTGCCTCGCTCCTCCGTAATGGCGTTGCTCCATCCCATAAACAGGCCTCGCGTGCCCGAGCCGAGACAGCAGATTTGCAGATCGCTCGTATGACCCCGGCCGTGGTTGTGGTCGCAGATAAAGTCGTTCGGAGCCGAGTATCCGGCGAACGAGCCCCTCGTGCGCTGCGCCACCTTATAGTAAGAGAGCCAGCCTTGAACGTCCCTCGACTTGTCGTCCGTCTCCTCGACCCAGCTCAGGTCGAGCAGCTGCGATTCGGCGAGATGATTGCGGATAAACCGTTCGACGACGCCCCAATAATGCGTATACCCGCTCCGCGCAAGCGTAATGCCCGTCGCAATCAGATCGACGAGCGAGCAGGTTTCGTGCTCGTAGGCCTGCTCCTGCATGTCGCCCGGCGTCCAGCCGAACGCGGTGCACCAGGTGAGCGCCCAGTCGTAGCTTCTCTTCACCCAAGCGATCATCGAGGCGTCTCGGGTGTAATACCCGAATCGGGCGATCGCGTCCAGCGTGCCGAGCCGCGTATGGAAATGCCCGCTGCGGTAGGCCAAAGAGGAATTAAAGCTGCCGTCCTCGTTGAACACGCCGCTGCGGTGAATAATCAGATGGGTAAAATACTGGCACAGCTCGTAAGCGTCGGAGTTGCCGGTCAGCTCGTGATATTTCAGCAGGGGCATAACCAGCCGTCCGCAGAAGGCCGCCGGATCGGGCGCGAGCCGCAGCTGCACGGCGTTTAGGGACGGCCAGCCGCCCTCCTTGTATTCCGAAGCCGGGTAATACCAGACGTCCCGTTCCTTCACCGCGATTCGCTTCAGCGCCGCCACATGGCGGTCCGCCGCTTCCTTCGCCCGGGCGTCGCCCGTCGTCATATACCAGCTCGTCAGGGCGAGCAGTACGGCGCGCTGGTCGATCAGGTTCGCGTTCGGCTCCCACTTCCGCACCGGATTGACGCCGCGATAGCTCAGTCCGTCCTCCTTGAAGAAGCTGAGCAGGTTGGCCCGATACCGTTCCTCCGTCTCGATGCCGAACGTCGAGCCCGACATCAGTCTGGCCAGCGTCATCGCATCGATCATCCGGCCGTGAGAGGAGCCGTAATCCCAATCTCCGTGCGTCATGAAGGCCGGTTTATGATTCAGGTCGGCGTTAAAAAAGGGAATTCCCCCATGGTCCTCGTCCGCCATGCCCACCGTCGCGTTAAGCGCGTGCACCGCTCGCTCTTCGAGCAGCAGCGTGTCGGGGATCAGCCGTTTATTCATTGCTCCATCCACTCCCTTGTCCGATTTGCTCCGCAATCGTTACGCCTGCGGGCTCCAACTTTATCGTGCCTTCGAGCAGCCGCCCGTCCGGCAGGTTTCTTAGCTTCAGTTTCCCTAGCGGCACGGAGCGCTCTTCTCCGCTGTGATTCAGCAGAAACCAATAGCTCCGTCCGTCCTTCGCGCGCTGCGTGATCTCCACGCCCGCCGGCGCGTCTTCCAGCAGCGGAGAGATGCCGAGCCCCCGGCACAGCTCCGCCGTCCAGTCGAGCAGGAAATCCGCGTCCGGGCTGGACGCGACGTACCAAGCCTCGCCTTGACCGAACCGGTTTCGGGTCAGAACCGGGCTGCCCCGATAGAACTCGTCGCCATAGACGGCGAGCACTTCCGCGCCCTCGGGATGAAGCACGTCGCAGACGATGCCGCATCCGTATTCCGTCCGTTCGCTGCCGCCAAATCTCTCTCGCAGCACGATCCGGTTGCTCTGGCCGGGATAGAGCGCATCCGTCTCTTCCACCCACAGGCCGAGCAGCCTGCGCAGCTCTCCGGGATAGCCGCCAAGCGTCACCAGATCGGTCTCGCCGACGATGCCGCTGAAATACGTCGTCACGAGCGTGCCGCCCCGGTCGACGAATCGCTCCAGCTTATCCGCATAACCCGGCTTGACCATGTACAACATCGGCGCAACGACGAGACTGTAGCGGTCGAGCTCGCCGCCGGCATTCACGATGTCGACGGGGATGTTCCGCGCGAAGAACGCATCGTAATATTTCTGCACCTCGTCGACGTATTTCAGATAAACGCTCGGTCCGCTCGACAGCTCGGCCGCCCACCAGACCTCCCAGTCGAACACGATCGCAACGCGGGCCTCCACGCGGGAATCGAGCAGCGTATCGCCGATCGCTTGCAGCTCGGAGCCGAGCGCGGTCGCCTCCTCGAACACCCTTGTATGCTCATGGCCGGCATGCTCGATGACGGCTCCGTGAAACTTCTCGCAGGCGCCGAACGAGCGGCGCAGCTGGAAGAACATGACCGTATCCGCCCCGCGGGCGACGGCTTGCCAGCTCCACAGCCGCATGACGCCCGGACGCTTGAGCGAGTTGTAAGGCTGCCAGTTCTGCTGGCTCGGCGTCTGCTCCATCAGCATGAACGGCGCTCCGTTCTTCAGCCCGCGCATCAGATCGAGGCGGAAGGCGGTGACGGAGGTCGGCGTGTCGAAGGCCGGATAGTTGTCCCAGGCGACAATATCGCAGCGCTTGCCCCACTGAAAATAATCGAGCGGCTGATAAGTGCCGTGTCCGTGCAGGTTGGTCGTAATCGGAACGTCCGGCGACAGCGCCTTAATGGCGTCATATTCGAGCAGGTACGTCTCCAGCACGCTCTCCGAGTTGAAGCGGAGGTAGTCCAGCGAGATCGACTGAAAGGCGGTTTTGTCCGGATCGCTCGGATCGAGATGCTCGCTCAGCAGATTCGGCAGCACGATCTCGTCCCAATCGTAGAACGTATGCCCCCAGAACCGGGTGTACCAGGCTCGATTCAGCGCGTCCAGCGAGCCGTATTTTGTCCGCAGCCATACCCGGAAAGCTTTCTCGCAATTGTCGCAGTAGCATTGGCAGCCCATCTCGTTGTTGACGTGCCAGACGAGCAGAGCCGGGTGGCTTCCGTATCGCTCGGCGAGCTTGCGGCTCATCCGCTCCGCGTACAGCCGCCAGGTCGGGCTGTTCGGACAGTTGTTGTGCCGCATGCCGTATTTGCGCTTCTTCCCGGCGAAATCGACCGACAGCACGTCCGGATGCCGCGTCGCCATCCACGCCGGATACATGGCCGTTCCCGTTCCGAGCACGATCCGAATGCCGTTGCGATGGAGCAGGCTGACGATCTCGTCGAGCCGCTCGAAACAGTACGTGTTCTCGTCCGGCTGGACGGACGCCCACGAGAACACGTTGATCGTCGCGACGTCGATGCCGGCCAGCTTGAACAGCCGCATATCCTCGTCCCAGACCTCCCGGGGCCACTGCTCGGGATTGTAGTCGCCGCCGTAATACATCTTGTTCCACGCTCTGCTGATCATGCCGATCCACTCCTTGTAAACGTGAACGCGCCCGAGCCGGTCCGATAGACGGCACAGCCTTCCTCGTATCCGACGAACCGCGCGCCGTCGCCCGTTACGGCGACCGCATCCGGCCCAGAGGCCGGAATATGGATGAAACCGTCGGCATTGACCGGAATTTCGACGGCAACGGACAGCTCGCGTCCTTCGCCTCGTTCCCACCGAACGGATGACAGACCGGAGCGCAGCTTATGGCGGGCTTCCGCCCACCGCACGTCGCCGACGACCGTCGGCTTCACCGTCACGGCGAACCGTCCGGTCTCCGGCCGATACCGGTAATCCAGCCCGGCAAGACCGGCGTACAGCCATTCCTCCAGATGCCCGAGCATAAAATGGTTCTGCGATTTGCCGACGGTCGGGCCGTTCCAGGCTTCGGTCAGCGTGGTCGCGCCGTTGGCGATCTGATAGCCGTAGCCGGGCGTATCGGTGCTTCGCGTCATCCGATAGATCAGGTCCGCCCGTCCGCCCCGAGCGAGCGCAAGCAGCACGTAACGGTGCCCTACGTCGCCGGACGTTGTCCGGTCGCCGCGCTCCTCGATGTTCCGGACGAGCCGCGCGAACAAGGCGTCGCGATGGACGTCCGGAGCCAGTCCGATGGCCAGCGGCATCGCCAGGGCGGCATCGCTTCCCTCGGCGTAGAGCGCCGTCCGCTCGTCGAAGAACTCGCGGTTGAAGGCGGCTTTGATCGAATCGGCCAGACGGGCGTAGACATCGCGGTCTCCCTCGAGGCCAAGCTGAACCGCGATGCTTTGCATGACGACCGTCAGCTTATAATAGATGGCGGTCTCCGCCAGCGGCACCGGGGTGTTCTGAGAGAAGCCCGGACCTTTCGGACCGACGTCGTACCAGTCCCCCAGCCCGTCCCGGAGGATGTGGCCGTCCGCGGTTGCCGTCAAATAATCGATGTAACGTCTCATCGAATCGTAATGCCGCTGCAGAACGCCGGCGTTTCCGTAGCGCTGCAGCAGCTCCCAGGCTGCCAGAACGAAGGCGCCGCCCCAAGCAGCCGCATGCCGGAAGACGTCCCACGGCTCCCGGAACACGACGTATTCCGGCGCCGTCGTCGGAATGAGCCCATCGGGCTGCTGGGCGTCGGCGATGTCGGCCAGCACCTTCATCAGCAGCGCCTCGATGTCGTAGTTAAACATCATCGACGGACCCATCAGATGAACCTGCTCCAGCCAGCCCAGCTTCTCGCGGTGAGGACAATCGGTCAGCACGCTCTTCATGTTGCTGAGGATGGCCCGGTCGATGATCTCGTGTATGCGGTTCAACCGGTCGTCCGAGCAGCGGAAGCTTCCCGTCGTCCGAATGTCCGGGTAGATCATCTGACCTTCAATGCGATGAAGGAGGGGACGCCCGCGGCGATCGAGGCTGCCGTCTTCCGGGGCGACCGCTTCGACGCCCTCAATCTGTACGTACCGGAAGCCGTAGTACGTGAACCTCGGCCTCCAGCATTCCGTGCCCTCCCCCTTCAGCGTGTAATTCCATTCGTAAGGGGAGCCGGTCCATTTCTGATTGGCCAGCCCTTCGTCGGTCAGCAGCTCGGCGGGAACCAGCTTGACCGTCGCGCCGCGGGAGCCCGAGACTGCGATTTCCGCCCAGCCCGAGAAATTTCTTCCCAGGTCGACGACGAACACTCCGGGCTTCGGCTCCGTTACGGAGACCGGCGTCAGCCGCTCCATTACCCTGACGGGCGGCGCCGGCTGCGCAACCAGCTCGCCCGAAGGCGCTTCTACTTCCGCGGCGCCGCTCCAGTCGACGCCTTCGGCAAAGCCGGGCCGATCCCAGCCGTGGGGTTCCCTTCCCGCATCGTAATCCTCTCCGCCGTATATACAGGAGAAGGCCAGGGGACCCGAGGCCGTTCGCCACGACCGGTCCGTGCCGATCGTCTCGCTCGTCCCGTCGGCATAATCGACGACCAGGTCGGCCAGGCACCTGGGCGCGCCGTAAGAGTCCTTGAATTTCGTATACCGGCCGCCTTCGACATGATAGAAGCCGTTGCCGAGCAGAATGCCTAAGGCGTTCTCTCCTTGCGCGAGCGAATCGGTAATGTCGTACACCGTGTACAGCACCGTTTTGTCGTAATCGGTCCACCCGGGATCCAGCTCGTAGTCGCCGACTTTGACGCCGTTCAGGCGAAGCTCATAGTGCCCAAGACCGCTAATGTACGCCCTGGCGCGCCGTACGGGCTTCTCGATCCGGAAGCTGCGCCGGAACAGGGGCAGATCGCCTTCCGGGGCTCCTCCGATCCACCGCCCGATCCATCGCCCGCCGCGAAGCATGCCCGTCTCCCACCAGGAGACGGGGCTGTCGGAGGAGCGATTCTGTTCGTCCCATACGGTGACTTGCCAATAATAGCGGCGCCGGGCTTCCAGCTCGGCGCCTTCGTACGCGATCGCGGCATGGCCGCTGCCGGCCCGCTTCCCGCTGTCCCAGACGTCGGGCCGCCCGTCGGCCAGACGCTCCTCGCTCGTGGCCACCAGAATTCGGTAAGCGGATTGCGCGCGGGAGGGCGACCGGGAGGATGCGAACGTCCAGCCGAGCATGGGAGCGGTTGCATCCAATCCCAGCGGACAGCGCCGGCCTTCGGTCCACATCGATTCGATCTGCAGCTCGGTCATTTTGTTCCTCCTGAAGGCGAAGATTCGGTCAGCGGTTCGGACGCCGCGACCGTGATCGTGCGAAACTCGGGAAAAATATTGCATGTCCGGTCCCCGTCCTGCGGTCGCCGGCTGGCGGTATAGAAGTGGTACAGAATGCCGTTATGACTGATCACGGAGGGCTTGTGCGCGAAGATGGCGTCCAGTTCGCCTTCCGCGCCCGTCTCGATAATCGGTTCGGGATATTTGTCCCAGTGCAGCAGATCGTTCGACAGTGCGATGCCTTCCTGCGCCTTCTTGTAGTCGTAACCGAAAAAGTACATCACCCATCGGTCGCCGTCGCGAAGCACGCAGGGATCGCTGACGAAGCCGCTGTCCCAGGCTTCGGGGGTCACCCGGAGAACGGGGTTGCGCTCGTGCCTCCGCCAATGCAGCAGGTCGGTCGATACGGCCAGCCCGGTCTGCTCGACCCAGCGGCCGTGATCCTGGTTTTTCGCATTGTAGAACAGATAGAACGTTCCCTCGTGCTCCACGAGGCATTCCTTGTACAAGCCGCCGCGCTCCCAATCCGCGCCGTCCTCCGGCAATAGAATCGGCTCTTCGAGACGATGCCAAGTCAGCAGACTCTCATCCTCCGTCCAGGCCAGCCCGATCTTCGCCGGCCCGGCTTCGTAACCGTCCCCGGGATAGGAATGATAGGTGAGCCAGTATTTCCCCTGCCATTTTTTCAGCGTCGGCGCGCCGTGCAGATCGTTCTCCCGAAGAATCCACGTACCGGCGATGTTGCGCGAATCCCAGCGGGAGCCTTCGTCCCTGTCCAGAATCGTCGACAGAGGCTCCCAGCGGAGCAGATCGTCGCTTGTCGCCAGCGCGGTCTGGTAGCCTACGCCGTCGAAGCCGACGTACATCATATAGAAGCGGTCCCGGTGCCGGAAGACGAACGGGCAATCGACCGCGTGGCAGTCGAAGCTGCCGGGGATTCCGGAGCCGATCAGTACGGGCCGGCCATACTTGCAGGGCGTTAAGTAAGGGCGGATATTCAAGCGAATGTTCCCTCCTTGTCCTGAGGACGATTGAAGTTTGAACCATCATAACACGGATGGATATCCGGATAATTAAGGCTTTTGATTAAGAATGATCGCTATACACCGCATCCGGCGGGCTTCTAAGATAGGGGGTATGGAATGGCGAAACGAGAGAGGCGAGCGAGGGGACACGATGAAGATAGAACGATTGAGACGTCAGTTCAGAACCGCCGATCCGCGTTACGGGCCGGTGCCTTTCTGGTGGTGGAGTGCGGAGGAAGTGACGGAGGAACGCATTCGCTGGCAGCTGCGGAAATTCCGGGCGGGCGGCTTGCGCAACATCGGCATTATCAATATTGCGCCGACCGGTCCCCAGTACGGAAGCGTAAGCGACAACCCGTTCTACTTCAGCGAGCGGTGGTGGGCGATGTTCGAAGCGGCGCTGCGGGAAGCGGAGCGCCTTGGCATGTATCTCTACTTCTACGATCAGATCGGCTTTTCGGGCTCGAACTTCCCGGCGCGGATCGTCGCCGAGAGCCCCGAGTGCGCCGGATACGTTCTGCGAAGATTCGCTGCGGACGAACGGCTGCCGGAAGGCTCGACATTGCTGCTTCGGACGGAGGAATACCGGTACGCTTCCGTGCGCCAAGGGTTTAACTGGCTGGACCCGGACGCCTGTTCCCGGCTGCTCGACCGGGTGCACGGGGAGTTCGAGCGCAGATTTCCGCACGATCTGGGACGGACGATCGCCGGAAGCTTCCAGGACGAGCTGCCTCCGCTGCCTTTATGGACGCCGCAGGTCGCGGAGCTGTACGAGGCCCGTTACGGGGAAGATCTGCTGTCCCGTCTTCCGGCGCTGTTCGACGATCTGCCGGAGTCGGGGCAGGTTCGCAGGCAAGTCTACGAGCTGGCGGCAGAGCTCGCGGAGCAGGCCTTCTTCATTCCGATCGCGAGGTGGCACGAGAAGCACGATATGCTGCTGTGCTGCGATCAGGCGGGGCCGGCGAGGAAGGTAGACGTGCATGGGGCGCAGCGTCTGTATTTGGACTATATCCGGACGCACCGCTGGTACAATGCGGCGGGCTGCGACATGGACGGAGAGATCAAGCCTCATTCGTCGATGGTCCACCTGCACGGAGGAAAACGCGTCTTCCTGGAAGCGTTCCATACGAGCGGCTGGGGCGGAACGCTGGAGGAAACGCTGCACTGGCTCCTTCCGTGGTTTCAGGCGGGCGTCACCCTGTACAGTCCGCATTCCGTCTACTACAGCACGAGAGGCGGCTGGTGGGAATGGGCGCCGCCCGATACCGGCTGGCGGCAGCCGTACTTCGAGCATTATTCGGTGTTCGCCGATACGGTCAGCCGCGTCTGCTCCCTGCTGAGCGCAGGAACGCATGTCGCGCCGATCGCGGTGCATTATCCGTCTTATGCCGCTGCCGGCTATATGTCGTTAAACGACGGCAAGAGCTCCGAGCATCCGATGCTGGTGGCCAACCGGACGCCGAACCGGGAGATGGAGCATCTCCAGAGAGTGTATGCCGACGTCGCCGGGCGCAACGCGCGCAGAGATCAGCATCGGACTGGCGCGCTGCGCGAGGCGCGGCTCGATTTCGACGTCGTCGACGATTCGGCATTAGAGAAAAGCACGGTGGAGGACGGCAAGCTGCGTATCGCGGGCGAGACGTTCGGCGTTCTTCTGCTGTGCGGGACGACGAGGATGGACGAGGCGGCCCGCCGCAAGGTGGAACGCTGGATGAAAGAAGGGGGATGGGTGATCGGCGTCGAGGTGCCGGAGGACGATCCGGCATTCGAGGGCGTCGTCAAGGTCGGCTCCGCCGCCGAAGCCGTCCGTCTGCTCGGCGAGCGGATTGCCCGCTTCGTTCACGGGCCGGGCGCGTCTCTCCATCGGCGGACTGAGGATGCGGACATCTTCCTGCTGCTGCCCGAGGAAGGGCGATTGCTCACGATGCACCAGCCGGCCGACAGCCATACGGCCGTGCAGGAAAGCGCGGTTTACCGGCTGCGCACGCCCGGCCGGCCCCAGCTCTGGGATCCGGTCAGCGGAGCTATCGCTCCCGCGACATACGTGCGCGACGGCGAATGGGCGGAGCTGACGGTCGACTTCGCTTCCTGGCCGGCCGCGCTGGTCGTCTGCCCGTATGAAGCGGCCGACGGCGAGGCTTTCCCGGCAGCGGAGCGTGCGGTAATGCCCGCCCGATCGGCGCCGCTCCCCGCCGCGCCGGCCCGTCGGGAGCTGCCGTCGGACGGCTGGCGGATTACGGCTGTGCCGACGCTGGACAATCTGTACGGAGACTTCGACTTGCACGGGGAACGTACGCCGAACGCGCCGATCGAGCGGCGTCTGGTCCGGGTCAGGCAGGAGGCGGACAGCGTCTCCGGGGAGCGGGCCGGATGGCAGCTTCCCGGCTTCGACGACGCAGCCTGGGCGAGTCGGCTATGGAGCGAGGCGGCCTATTGGGAGGCTTGCCCGAACGAGCGATTCGAGCCCGAGCATCGCAGGCCGGTCGTATACAGCCTTGTGTTCGGAGATCATCAATTCAGGTCCTGGGCCGGCCGAATGGGCCGGGTGCCGCGAAGATTTCTGAACCTGGGCGAGGCGGAGCGGGGTCAGGCAGTGTGGGCGCGCACTTACGTCCTCGCGCCTGCGGCAGGGCGCTACTGGATTCGCGTCGAGAGCAACGCCGAGATGACCGGGCGGATCAACGGCGCAGAGATCCGATGGCAGGGAGGCCCCGAAGAGCGGACCGCCTGGCTGGATCTGAACGCCGGTCCGAACGAGTTAACGCTGCGGGCGGAACCGATCGTCGCGGGTCTGATCAGAGCCGGCGTGGAAGTGAACGACGTAGCGCGGCCCTCCTTGCCCAAGTGGATTCTGACGACGAATCCGAACGCCGGCTCGCGCCTGACCCGGACGATCGAGCAGAAGGCGGGCGAGGCGGTAGAGCGCGTAAGGCTTGTGTTCGCCGCTCGCGGCCGGGTCTCGCTGTATGTGAACGGAACGAAGGTAACGGAGCACGGGGATTTCAATCCCTATATCCGCCAAGGCCAGGAAGAGGCGGATATCACCTCCTTGTGGCGGGAGGGCGTCAACGAAGTCCGGTTTGAGCTGCCCGAGGGCGCCGGCGAAGTGCTCGCAGACGGAGTCGTCGAGCTGGCGAACGGGGAGCGGATGGAGTTCTGGACCGGGGAGGATTGGGTGGACGAGAAAGGCTATGCTGCGGCCGTTCTGCACGAAGCGGTGCTGCAGTTCGCCGAGACCGAGACGCTGTGGCTGTCTCCGCGGCCGCACCCGCTGCCGGAGGTCGGCTGGCTGATGCCTCAATCCGTGCCGGTCCCGAAGCCGCTGCCGTTCCAACGCGATCCGGCTTCGATCGGCCGTCCCGTCTGGGTGCGGTTCCCGCTGCCCGTCGGCGCTTGCGGCATGGACATCAGGGCCGCCGGCTCGATGACCGTCTGGGTGGCCGGTCGGGAGTTCGCCGCGCGCGACGGCCGCGTCGTCTTCCCGCCGCAGGCGGCGGGGACGATGGCGGCAATCCGGATCGAACCGGCCGGGCCCTGCTCGGAGGCCGACGTCCTGCTGGCGCCGATCCGGTTCAGCCTCGCGCCCGCGTCCGGCGCGCTGGGCGATTGGCGGACCGCTCTCGCCCTGCCGCATCATAGCGGCGCTATCGAGTATGAACGACTCATGGAGCTGGGGGGTGCCCGGCGGACGACGCTGGATCTGGGACACGTCCGCGGCACGGCCGAGGTGTGGCTGGACGGGCGCCCGATGGGCGTCCGGGCATGGCGTCCCTATCGCTTCGAGCTTGGCGAGGGGCTGGAGAAAGGGACCCACCGTCTGCGCATTCGCGTGACGAACACGCTAGGCGCGCATTATGAAATCGGCAGGCCCTCGCATAATGTGGGAGGCAGCACCGATCCTAAAGTTTCCTACTGGAACACCGGCATCGATCCGAGCTGGCAGCAGCGCTTCGCCGCAGGGGGGCTGTACGGACCGGTTCAAATCTGCGAAGAAACGTCCTAGAGATCTTAAAATCGATCATCAGAGTTGTAAAATGAACAATTGAGCGGTTCGAGCGCGTATTGTAACCTCGAATTGAGGCTGCAATACGCGCTGATAAGGAGTGATTCGATTGGAACTGCAAACGGCAAAGAAACGAGAGATGAAATCGGGTCAATCCGTCGGCCTCGTATGGAAGCGCTTTAGACAGCAAAAATATATGCAAGCCTTCGTATGGCTCGGCCTGATCTCCCTGTTCGTCTTCCATTACCTCCCGATGTTCGGCATCCTGATCGCCTTCAAGGACTACAAGATCGCTTCCGGGATCTCCGGGATCTTCACCAGCGAATGGGTCGGGCTCAAATACTTCAAGGAGTTCGTGAACAGCTACAACTTCAGCACGATTGTCGTCAATACGCTCGGAATCAGCTTCCTCAAGCTGATCTTCGCCTTCCCGGTTCCGATTCTGCTGGCGCTGATGCTCAACGAGATCAGGGACGGCTTTTTCAAACGGGCGGTGCAGACGGCCAGCTATTTGCCGCACTTCATCTCCTGGGTCGTCGTGGCCGGATTGGCTTCGGTTTTCCTGTCCGAGAGCAGCGGCATATTCAATCAACTGCTTATGGGGCTGGGCCTGATCAACCAACCGATCGCCTTCCTGTCCGATCCCGGCAACTTCTGGGGACTAGCCGTAAGCACGGCGGTATGGAAGGAATCCGGCTGGTGGACCATCATCTTCCTGGCTGCCGTCAGCGGCATCTCGCCGGCGCTGTACGAGGCGGCGCATATTGACGGGGCCGGCCGCCTGCGCCGAATCTGGCACATTACGCTTCCCGGCATTCGGAGCACGACGATCGTCGTTCTGATTTTGGCGATCGGGAGCTTGCTAGGCGGCGGACTGGTCGGCTCGAATTTCGAGCAAGCCTTCCTGCTCGGCAATCCCGTTAATGCGGACAGGTCGGAGATTCTGCAGACGTACGCCTTCAAGGTGGGGCTGTCGCAGGGCCGCTACTCGTTCGCAACCGCCATCGATCTGCTGCAGGCCGTCATTTCGGTCATTCTCATATTCGGCAGCAACTGGATTTCCAAGAAGACGACGAAATCGGGCTTGTTCTAGGAAGGAGGCGTCATTCGCTTGAGAAAAAGAACTTTGGAGGATTACTCCGTAGAAGGAATCATCTATGCCGTCCTGCTCCTGATCTTCGTCGTAACGGCCTATCCGTTCTATTACTTGTTCGTGATTTCGTTTAACAACGGACTGGATACGGGACTCGGGGGCATCTACTTCTGGCCGAGAGACTTTACGCTGGCCAACTACGAGAAGATCATGGGCGATCCCAAATGGACGCTGGCGTTCTTCGTCACCGTGGCGAGAACGGCGGTCGGCACGCTGCTCGGCGTCATGTTCACCTGCCTCGTGTCTTACGGCTTGGCGCATAAGGATCTGGTGTTCAAGAAAATCTATTTCTCGTTGTTCGTCTTCGGCATGTACGTCTCCGGCGGGTTGATTCCGTTCTACATTGTTTTAAGGCACGTCTACTTGCTGAACACCTTCTGGGTGTACGTCATTCCGTCCATGCTGAATATTTTCTTCCTGTTCATCGCCGTCTCCTTTTTCCGGGAAATTCCTTCCGAGCTGAAGGAGGCCGCCACGATCGACGGGGCGAGCGATCTGCGAATTTTCCGGTCGCTTATACTGCCGATCTCGAAGCCCTTAATGGCGACGATGGCGCTGTTCCTGGGCGTCGGCCAGTGGAATTCCTGGCTCGACTCGGCGTATTACGTGCAGAACGAAAACTTGAGGACGCTCACCTACCGGATGATCGAGGTCATCAACAGGGGAAATATCCCGACGGATGCGGTCAGCATCGAATACGCGGCCAATGCGGCAAGAGTGACGACGTATTCGCTGCAGGTGACCTCCATGGTGGTGGCCGTCGTGCCGATCATGATCGTCTATCCGTTCCTGCAGAAGTATTTCGTTAAAGGCGCGATGATCGGCGCGGTCAAAGGTTAATGACGACGCTTCGGTATCGGCTTGCACGATCATGGGGGAATCGCCCCTCTCGTCGCTGCATGTTCACATACAACCAATACAATCTTTCAGCAGGAGGGTTAAAGCCATGAAAAAGAAAACCGGCAAAGCGTTCAAAACGCTCGGTCTGCTGGCGATCGTCATCGCCTTGCTTGCGGCTTGTTCGTCGGAAGGCGGCAACGGCCCATCATCGCCCGCGGCCGGCTCGTCGGCTCCCGCGCAGACGGGGAACGGAGAAGAGACGGCTCAGGAGCTGGGGGAAATCACCCTGTTCGTCGATCACCCCTGGTGGCCGATGACCGAATGGAAGGGCAAAATTCCGGAGGAAATCACCAAGAGAACCGGCATCAAGGTTAACGTGCAGATTGCGGCCGACGCTCAGCAGCTGCCGCTGATGATCGCATCCGGCGCCCAAATGCCCGACATCGTCTATACGTACAATAACCATCAGTCGATGTCCAACCCGGACATCTCGTACACGTGGGACGAATTGATCGATCAGTATCAATTGCAGGATTTCGAGATCGCTCCGATCGTCAGAGCCGTTAACGCGACGAAGGACGGCCGGCTCTACACCGTCCGCAACGGATTCATGACGGCCGAAGAGCTGGCGGCGTGCGACAAGTGCTTGAATCCCGGCCAAGGGCTGTCGGTTCGCGCCGATATTATGGAAGCGCTCGGCAATCCGAAGCTGGAGACGCTGGAAGATTACCTGGACATTCTCGGACAGGTGAAGGCGAAATACCCGGATCTCATCCCTGCGGTCATCACTCCGGGGGAAGCGGGAAGCTACTTGCGCGTTCAGCACGGTGTGCCCCGGTTCTCCTTCTATAACGCCGGAGACGGCGCCAAGTATTATATCCATCATCCCGATCAGGAGGCTTTCTACCTGTACGTGAACAAGCTTTACCGCGAGGGATACATCGTGGCGGAGAACTTCACCTGGCAGGAGCGGACGGAAGCGGAAAATCAGATTCTCAACGGCAAAGCATTCTCCCTGCTCAACGCTTCGGGCGACTCGGAGACGCTGAATCCTCGCCTCGAATCGGACGGCAAAGACTTCCGAATGACGCAGGTCGTCAAAAATCTGGGCGCGAATGCGAAGGTATATGCGAACAGCATCGGCTGGTCCGGCATGTACGTGCCGAAAACCGCGAAAAATACGGAAGCCGCAATCAAGTTTATTCAATATATGTACAGCATTGAAGGACAGCGTCTGGCTTCGTGGGGGATCGAGGGCGAGGACTGGACGATGCACCCGGACGGGTACCCGGTGTTTACGTTCGATTCGAAGGATCAGGATAAACAGGTTCAGATGGGCGTCGTATGGTGGGGCATTCTCGCCGATAAAGGGGAAACCTCCAGTCTGCAGCGCTACGTTCCGGACTCCGCTTCCACCGAAGCGATGCTGGAATTGAAAAAAGTGACCGAGGTCGACTCGTTGTTCGGCAAGGTCGTTCCTGAAGCGGATTCCAATGAACAGGTCATTCAGGCCAATATCGACAACATGATCAAGAACGAGGAAATGAAAATCTATCTGGCCAAGTCCGAGGACGATGCCAAAGCGGCGTTCAAGGCGATGCTGGACAAAGCCAGAGACATCGGAATCGAGCGGTTGGAAGAGTGGGCGACGAAGGAGTATAATGAAGCCAAAGCGTTAATGAAGTAATACGATCGATGATCTTGAGTCGGCAGGGTAAGATTCTCCGGAATCTTACCCGTATTGTCATTTTACACCGGGAAGCGATGGGATCGTCGTGATTCAATATTTGAAAAACATCCGGATCGTTCACAAGATGATACTCGGCTACATCGTGCTTGTGCTGCTGCCGGTTATTCTGTCGGCAACGTTTATCTACAATCAATTTCACGCCAAGATCGGGAACGATTTCTCCCAGGCCAAGCAGCAATTGATCATTCAAGCTTCCAACAGCCTGAAGGTCAGTCTGACCCAGGTGGAGTCGATTCACGCTCTGTTCCAGCATAACTCGCAGATGCTTGAATATTTGAAAGGGCTTTATCAGACGCCCGGCGACTACGTTTATTATTTTCTGAAGGATATTCGGCCCATCTTCACCTTCGCCAACAGCTCCAATCCTTCGATCGAGTCCGTGCGGCTGTACAAGACGAAGCCGGCCGTCATGCCGGTCGGGAACGAGATCCGGGACATTCAGGAGGCCGAATCGCTTACGGCCAGAGACGTTTTTCAGAATCTGAGAATGAACCAGAAGAGGTGGGTCACCGATTCCTCCAATAACGGCAGCGTTCCCGGCTTGATCTACTATCAGAATCTGTACAACGAGAACTATTCCAACCAGCTGGGCGTGCTGGAAATTCGCGTCGACGGCCGCATTATCGGCGACTTTCTGGATGCGGTCGACATTAACGACAACGTGGGCGTCATTGCGATTAAAGATCATGAAAGCGTATACGAGAGCTTCGGGCAGCGACTTCACCCGGAGGCTTACCGTTCCATTCTAGGGAAGATTCGGAGTGAAAGCCCGGAACGGGCCATCTGGAGCGAACGGGGGATTCTCGTGAACTCGATCTCTATTCCGGACCTTCAATTGACGTTTTATTTTATGACCTCCACGGAGGCTCTGTTCTCGGATTTGTCCAAGCAGACGGAAAATCTGGCATGGGTGATGTTCGGCCTGCTCCTCCTGCTCTCGGCGGTCTACTATGCGATTGCGTCCATGCTGACGAAACGGATACTGAACCTGACCAAGCATATGCGGAGAGTGAACGAGAACAACCTGGCGCCGTTCAAGGACAAGGGCAGCAAGGATGAGATCGGCTTCCTGATCCTCTCCTATAACTCCTTGATCCATAGACTCGACGAATTGCTCAATACCGTTCATAAAGCGGAGCTCATGAAAAAGGAAGCCGATTATCTGGTGCTCCAAGCGCAGGTCAAGCCTCATTTTCTCTATAATACGTTGGAGTCGATTCGGATGCTGGCCGAGATCCACGACGATGACGAAGTCGTCGATGCGATCTACTCCTTGGGCAAGCTGCTGCGCTACAGCCTGTCGTCGCAGGAGAACGAATCGACGCTCAAGAAGGAGCTAGCCAACGTAACGCATTATCTGGACGTTCATAAGCCCCGCATGATGGATCTGCTGCATTACGACATTCAGATTCGCGCGGAAATCGGGGATATGCGCTGCCCGAGATTTATTCTGCAGCCGCTGCTGGAGAATTGCATTAATCACGGCATCTCGAAAAGAAGGGGCAAGGGCGAGATCCGGGTTACGGTAGACCAGGAGGAAGACGGGATCCGGATCGAAATTTCGGACAACGGAGCGGGCATTCCCGAGGAGAGACTGAAGATTATCCGCGACGTGCTCGACAACAAAGTCGATCGCAGCGTCCTGCAGACGGAAGACTCCGGCCTCGGTCTCTATAATGTAAGCGAGAGGATCAAAGCGTTCTACGGAGAACGTTCGGGGCTGGAAATCAACAGCACCGTCGGAGCGGGCACGACCTACACGTTGAGATTGGGAGTGAAAAGATGCTGAACCTGATGATTGTAGACGACGAGCCGATTATCCATAAAGGACTCATCAACATTATTGAAAAAGGCAGCACCCCATGCTCGGAAATCGTATGCGCGTACGACGGCATCGAAGCGTTGGAGAAAATGCGGGAGTTTAAACCGGACTTGGTCATTACCGACATTCAGATGCCGGAGATGAACGGGCTCGAGCTGATTGCCGAAGCGAAAAGCCGCGAGCTGTGCAAACGCTTTATTCTGCTGACGGGCTTCGACCATACGGAATACTTGAGAAAAGCGATCCGCTGCCAAGTGATCGACTACCTGCTCAAGCCGATCAACAAGACCGAGCTGTACGACGTGCTGGCCAACGTATCGATCGAGATTATGGATAAGGCTTCGACCCGCCAGCCCGTCTGGGGGAGCGCCGAGGAGAAGGATTCGTCGTTAATCCGGCTGGAGAATAACGCCCCGCTGTCGAGAAATGTGGAGAAAATGATTCAATACATCCATGAGAACTACGCGCTCGATCTTTCCCTGGATCAGATCGCCGAGCACGTCTACTTGCATCCCAACTATATCAGCTCTCTATTCCGGAAGGAAACGGGAATTACGTTTATTCATTATTTGCACCTCTATCGCATTCAGAAGGCCAAGCAGCTAATGACCAAGCATCAGGAGATGTCCCTCCACCAAATCTCGGAGAAGGTCGGTTACGAGAACGTTCGTCACTTTTTCAGCATCTTCAAAAAATATTGCGGAGTGACTCCCGGCGATTACCGGGCCAGCCGGCATTGATTCGCTGCCGACCCTCCGTCGGATACTCCGTATACTCGGCCCTCCGGAGAACTTCTCCGAATCGCGGCGATTGCCCTGCCGTAATGAACCGCGAGCAGAGGCTGCGGATCGTTCGGCAGGCCTTCGCCATGCCGTTCAGAATGCGGGCGCTCCCCTCCATCCCTCTTCTGTTCGAAGCCGCCCTTCATCTGCTTGGGGAAATTACGGCTCAGCTTGCCGTACCGGCTCATGGCAGACTCGCAGCAGATCCCTCCAACGTAAAAATCCAAGATTAAGCGTTCACATGAAGCTTTAATTTATCCCGCATTAACAAAATTTATTTAAACTTGAAGATAAGACCGGATCGCGGAGCCGGGAATCCTTCGTCGCAGAACGCGCGGAGAAATTTTACTGGAAGTCATGGCAAGTTTTTTATGATATGTTATAAGTACTAATATATGGAGGTTGACAACGCTACTCATGAACAGTCGACAGGTCACGAACGAATTAGTCATCCGAGCGATCGAGACAAATCTGGCCATGATCCGTTTTGACACGAACCGCAAGGTCACCTACGTGAATGAAGTATTCGCGAGCACGATGGGCTACTCCAAGGAGAGTATTCTGGGAATGCAGCACCGGGACTTCTGCTTTGAGGCTTTCGCGAACTCTCCCGATTACGAGCAGTTCTGGGGATCGCTGCTGTCGGGACAGAGCTTTCAGGACAAAATTGAAAGGAAAAACGTCCGCGGAGAGACGGTATGGCTGGAGGCCACCTACATGCCGATCTATGACGAGCAGGAATCGGAGGTAATCGGCGTCTCCAAGATTGCCACGGACATTACGGCGCGTCGGGCGAGTCTGACGACAGTGGTGAAAGAGCTGGAGACGACCTCCCGGTTCTTGAATCAACGAGCGGAACAGGGCATCAGCCGAAGCCGGGAGCTGTTATCCAGCGTGAACCGCATTGCCGAAGTCTCGGAGGACAACACCCGAACCCTGGCAGGTCTGCAGGAGCAGGCCAGGCTGATCCAGGGCATCGTCCGCACCATTCGCGATATTGCCTCGCAGACGAATCTGCTCGCTCTCAATGCCGCCATCGAGGCCGCCCATGCGGGTCCGCACGGCAGAGGCTTCGAGATCGTCGCTTCGGAGGTGCGCAAGCTGTCTAATGAAGTGTCCGAGTCTATCACTCAGGTGCAGGGCACGATTACCGGCATTACAAGGGAGATCTCCGAGATGTCCGACGGAGTCCGCCGCATCCAGTCTTCCGTCGCGGAAGGCCAGCAGCAGATCGGCGTGACGCTGGAGGACTTCGACAGCATCGTCGACTTTGTCCAGAAGCTGGACGAGCAGGCGAGCAATGTCGCTTCTAATATATAAGGACACCCGGCGGGGTGTCCTTTTGTCGGATGCCCGGCCGATGAGGCTGGCCCCGTTTGCGATCCCGCTCCGAATCAAGTAAGCTAAGGGGCAGAAGGACTACAAAGGGAGGTGCGAGCTCGTGAGCGCTGAGCAGCAGCCTCTGCACGCCGGGGAACGGCTGGACGATCTCCTTACGCATCAGCTTAAAATTATCCAGAGCCGCGAAGTGTTCAGCTTCTCGCTGGACGCGGTGCTGCTGGCCCGGTTCGCCGTCGTCCCTCCCAGAGGGCGGATCCTCGACCTGTGCACGGGCAACGGCGTCATTCCGATGCTGCTGACGACCCGAACCGAAGCGGCCGTCGACGGCATTGAAATTCAGCCCCGGCTCGCCGATATGGCTCGCAGAAGCGTCAGCCTTAACCGGTTGGAGGGCCGGATCCGCATCATCGAGGGCGATCTGCGGGAATGGAAGCCCGAGGGCGAATTATACGATGCGGTTACGGTGAATCCGCCATACTTGCCGGTAACGAGCGGCGATCGCAAGGAGAATATTCATCAGGCTATGGCCCGTCACGAGATCGGCTGCAAGCTCGAGGACGTCGTTGCCGCGTGCGCACGGAGCGTGAAAGCGGGCGGAAGGATTGCGATGGTGCACCGGCCGAGTCGATTGGCGGATATCGTCGATCTGATGCGCCGCTATCGAATCGAGCCGAAGAGAATTCGATTCGTTCATCCGCGCAGAGATGCGGAAGCGAATATGATATTAATAGAAGGAACGCGCGACGGCCGGCCCGAAGTCCGCCTCCTGCCTCCCCTGATCGTCTACGAAGAGGACGGGGAATATACGCAGGAGCTGCTGGCCGTCTTCTACGGACAAGCGGCCGAGCTGCCCGACTTCAAGCGTCCTAACGGACGGGCGCCGATCGCGAAGAAAGGAAGCAGCGGGGAGGAAGGACGAACATGAACGGACAAGCGGGCATGGGTGGGAAGAATGGCGAGGAGACGGTCCGCGCTTCGGAGGCCACCGTCCAGAAGAGCTTCGCCCCGCGAGAGCGGCCCGGCACGCTGTATCTGGTTGCGACGCCGATCGGCAATCTGGAGGATATGACGTTTCGCGCGATTCGCACGTTAAAGGAAGTTCAGCTGATTGCCGCCGAGGATACGCGGCAGACCCGCAAGCTGCTGACGCACTTCGGCGTTCAGAATCGGCTGGTGAGCTATCATGAGCATAATCGGGAGGCTAGCGGTCCGGAGCTGATCCGCATGCTGCTGGAGGGCCAGCACGTCGCGCTCGTCAGCGACGCGGGAATGCCCGCGATCTCCGACCCCGGAGCCGACCTGGTCCGGGAAGCCTCCGAGAAGGGCATCCCCGTCGTGTCCATTCCCGGAGCGAACGCGGCGCTGTCCGCCTTAATCGTCTCGGGGCTGCCGACGGACCGGTTCCTGTTCGCCGGATTTCCTCCACGCGACCGGAAGGGCGTCCATCGACTGCTAGACAGTCTGGACGGCGAGAGCGGCACTCTGATTCTGTACGAGTCTCCGCACAGACTGAAGAAGACGGTGGCGGCGATCGGCGAGCGATGGGCCGGGCGGAGAATGGCCATCGTTCGTGAATTAACCAAGAAGCATGAAGAAATCGTCAGAGGGACGGCCGAGGCTTGCTTGGCCCATCTGGAGCTTCACGATCCGCTCGGAGAATGCTGTATATTAATAGAAGGAACGCGTTCGGGAAAGGAGCGCAGGGAAGGAGCGGAAGACGGGCAGAGCGGGCTGTGGTGGGCATCGCTGACGACGGCGCAGCATGTCGCGCATTACGAGACGAACGGGCAAACGCGCAAAGAGGCGATGAAATCGGCGGCTGCCGACCGGGGAAAACCGAAGAGGGAGATCTATCGGGAGCTGCTGGACGAGAGCGATAACGCGTAATCTGCAAAAGGCAAAAAAATTCCCTCCCGAGATCGACATCGGGAGGGGCAAGGAGTATAAAAAGGTTGGAATTAACAATTATTAGAATACAGCTTTTATTATAAACTATTTTCTCTAATTTGTCACAGGGGAAGGTAAATCCTTCAAACATTCTCTGCAAACAATTTTTCCTTTGAAGTAGGTGACGTTCTCCGCGTTGCCGCAGAAGATGCACGCAGGCTCATACTTCTTAAGCATGATGCGCTCGCCGTCCACGTAAATTTCCAGCGCGTCTTTCTCCCCGATGCCAAGCGTGCGGCGCAGCTCGATCGGAATGACCACCCGTCCCAACTCGTCGACTTTACGTACGATACCGGTTGATTTCATCATTTGGTAATGCCCCTCCCGAAAGATTAAAATAAGATCAGGTAAACGGTTTTTTGTGTATGCTTGTCCGCAATCGCCAGTATTCGACAAAGTTCTCTTTTTTCCGTACTCTATCGTACCAACCATTCCCAAAAAAGTCAACCTAAAAGGGTTGAGGTTTTTTTGAGAATCTGAAACAAAAACTCTGAGAATCCTCTTATTTATGGCGATTTCCTTGAAGATTCGATTCTAGCGGGACGGAGATTATCAGGAAAATCTAATTCGACATAATTCGACGAAAATCGATGTTTTTCGAATTGAATGTCGAATGCTGACAAAATCGAGGTGATGTCCATGTTGACGAAATTGCATGAGGAGAAGGTGTTCAAAGACCCCGTGCATCATTCCATCTACGTTCAGGATCCGGTCGTCTGGAAGCTCATTAATACGCCGGAGTTTCAGCGGCTTCGAAGAATCCGACAACTAGGCACCTCTTATCTGACGTTTCATGGAGCGGAACACAGCCGATTTTCCCACTCCTTGGGCGTATATGAAATTACAAGAAAAATAATCTCTCAATTTGAGCGTAATGGATACGGCGACTGGCCGCAAGAGGAAAAATTGCTCAGTCTTTGCGCGTCTTTGTTGCACGATGTCGGACACGGCCCCTTTTCTCACTCCCTGGAGCAGATTTTCGGCACGGACCATGAAGATTGGACCTGCAAGGTCGTACAGGGTCCGACCGAAATTAACCGGGTGCTGCGGGAGGTCGACGCTCAATTTCCCGAGAAGGTCGCTTCGGTAATCCGCAAGAAATACGAGAAGCCGATTGTCGTCAGCCTCGTATCCAGTCAGCTGGACGCGGATCGCATGGATTATTTGCTGAGGGACGCCTACTTCACGGGAGTGAATTACGGAACCTTCGATCTGGACCGCATATTGCGAATGCTGCGCCCATTCCAAGGGAAGATTGTCGTCAAGGACAGCGGAATGCACGCCGTCGAAGACTATTTGATGTCCAGATATCAGATGTATTGGCAGGTTTATTTTCACCCGGTCACCCGAAGCTCCGAGATTTTGCTGAAGCAGATTTTTCGCAGGGCGAGCGAGCTTCTGTCGTCCGGCTACGGGTTCGGCTTTATGCTGCCTCCGATTCGGGCGCTATTGTCCGGCTCCGTCACGCTGGAACAGTATTTGCGGCTTGACGAAGCGATGGTGCAGACGACGTTTGGCCAGTGGTCCGAGGAGAGAGACGAGCTTCTGTCGGATCTATGCCGGCGCTTCCTGGACAGGCGGCTGTACAAGTACGCTCCGCTGGTCGGGGAAGACCGCGAGTGGCTGGAGGACGTTCGCCGCCAGTGGCGGAGCATCGGACTCGATCCGTCTTATCATATGGAAGTCGATACGCCGGAGGATTCGCCTTATGACGTGTACAAGCCCGGAGCTCTTCCCGACGGGAAGGAGAAGCCTCCGATTCTGCTGCTAGACAAGCGGGAGCGGCTGACGGAAATCTCCGTTCAATCCGACATTATTCGCTCTATCGCGGGTCTGCATCGGGGCAACTATTACATTTATTATCCGGAGGAACGCGTCCTCCCCCACGCGCATCTGCTCAGCCCCGAGACGCGGGCGAGACTGTCTATATAATAGAAGGAAACGCATTGGAATCCCAAATTATGGCCGAACCGAGCGGGTTCATCCCGGACGGGCAAGCTTCGGCACCCACACCTGGTCAAAGGAGACATGCTGCGACATGCTTATCGACACCCATGCTCATCTGGATTCCCGCAAGTTCGACAGCGATCGTGAAGAAGTGATTCAGAGGGCGCTGGAGGCCGGCGTCGACACGATTGTGAACATCGGCTTTAACCGCGAGACGATTCCGACGACGCTGGAATTGGCGGAGAAATATCCGTTCATCTACGCCGTCGTAGGCTGGCACCCGACGGATGCCGTTGACATGAAGATGGAGGAGGATCTGGCCTGGATCGAGCGCTTGTGCACGGAGCATCCGAAAGTGGTGGCGATCGGAGAAATCGGACTCGATTATTATTGGGACACTTCGCCGAAGGACGTTCAGCAAGCGGTGTTCCGGGAGCAGATCCGGCTGGCCAGACGAATCGGCAGGCCGATCGTCATTCATAATCGCGACGCGCACGAGGATGTCGTCAAGCTGTTGAAGGAAGAACGGGCGAGCGAGGTCGGCGGCATCATGCACTGCTTCTCGGGCAGCTGGGAGACGGCCAAGCAATGTCTGGATATGAACTTCCATATCTCCTTCGGCGGACCGGTCACTTACAAGAACGCCCGCGTTCCGAAAGAGGTGTTGGAGCGGGTTCCGCTGGACCGATTGCTCATCGAGACGGATGCTCCTTATTTGACTCCTCACCCTCATCGGGGGAAGCGCAACGAGTCCGCTTACGTGCGTCTGGTCGCCGAGGCAGCGGCGGAAATTAAAGGCATTTCATGGCAGGAAATAGCAAAAATAACGAGCGAGAACGCTTGTCGTTGTTTTGGGATATCGAGATAATCGGAAGAATAGGGAGAAAAACGGACTGCCCCGAAGAAAAAACTGACTTTTGCTGCGGTTAATCCCCCGGTTCCACTTGATTTTCGTTCAAAACGGGCGAATTCGTCGAATGCGTCGTCTTTACACCGTTATTGCGCAGAGGTTATGATCTTCAACAGAAAGTTTGAATATGACATTCCTTTTCCAGTGCGCTTAATCTTCCGAAAGGGAGAGTGGGGGACCCAACGCGGCGACGATCAAGACAGGGCGTCCAATGCGGTCCGAGCAAATCTAGGGGTGAATACGGCAAGTGTCGGGAGGAGCGGCTCTATCTGAGTGACGCGCCGGACATGCAGCCGTTAGGGCGACTCTCTTTGCCCGAATCCGACAGCTAACCCCGCAAGCGTGATAGAGAGAGGTCACCCTCGTGCCGCTACATTTTTAAGCTTATTTCCAACCTGCGGAAGCCACGAAACAGATCCTCTGACTCGATGGCTTTTTTTGTTGCAAGCACAACCTCTTAGGGTACATGCTCTCATGTGAGTATTCTGAACTGGGGAAGGCGGCGCTTGACCGATCCGCCCGGAATTCGCGAAAGTTTCGGGTTTGTTCGCCAAGAGTCGTTAACCATTTTGGATTAGTCGCGTCAGACAAATTCATGCATTACAGTCGACGGCGGGGCTATGAAGGAGGAACGAGATATGGGCGCAATTCCTGTTCAGGAAACCCATGATCCACGACCGACCGGCAAGCTTTTCGCACTGCGTTGGAAGCATGAGTATTTGCGTGTAGCACTGTTAACCGCAATTCTCGTTTTTGCCGTCTCTATCATGTTCGTATCGTTGCTGGAGAAGGCGGCAACCAAGAGCATCACGGTAATCGACAACGGCGTATCGAAGGTCGTCTCTACGAAGACTTCGAACGTTCTCGGTTTGCTCGAGGAACAAGACATTTACATCGGACCTAACGATCGCCTTTCCATGGCGGCGACGGATTCCTTGGAGGAAGGCGGCCGGCTCGTCATCGATCGGGCGGTAGGCGTCGTCATCAAGGCCGATGGCAAGCAGCAAGTCGCTTATTCAAGCGAAGATACGGTCGGGGGAGTCATCGAATCGTTAAACCTTCCGTTGTCCGAGCATGACCGGGTCGTACCGGAGCTCGGCAGTCCGGTCCGCGAAGGGATGACCGTGTCGGTCGTCCGGGTGCATAAAGAGGTGATAGAGACCCAGCGCCCGATCGCGTTCCAGGTCGTAGAGAAAAAAAGCGCGGACCTGGAGGAAGGCAAGACGAAGATCGTCACCGAAGGCGAAAAAGGACTGGTCGTCTACAAAACCGAGAAGGTCTACGAGGACGGCGTTCTGGTCAGCGAGGAAATGGTCGAGAAGAAGGTGGCCAAGCCTGCCGTACAGCAGGTCGTCGCGATCGGCACGAAGAAGAAGTCCGAGGTGGCGCTGGCTTCGTACAGCGGACCGCCGAAGGAGGACGAGGCCAAAGTCGTGAAGCTCAACGGCAAGAGCGTCAAGGTCAGACGAATGCTGAGCAATGTGACGCTGACCGCCTATTCCGCCGATTTTGCTTCCACGGGCAAGTCCAAGGGAGACAAAGGCTACGGCATCACCCGATCCGGGACGAAGGTTCAGGAAGGGCGCACGATCGCCGTCGATCCTAAGGTGATCCCGCTGGGCTGGTGGGTGTACATCGAGGGGATCGGATTCCGCCGGGCGGAAGACACGGGCAGCGCCGTCAAGGGCAAGAAGATCGATGTTTATTACGACAGCGAAGCTTATGCCACCAAGTTCGGCCTTAAGCGCGGATATACGGTCTACGTGATCGGACCGGTCAAGCCCTCGGCGGACTAGCCGGTACGCGGCTTGTCCGCATCCATATCGCCTTGCCTCGGGAAGAGGCCCTTACGGGCTTCTTCCCGATTAGTTTTTTGCGGGGAATCGGCGGCGCAGGCGGTTCCGCACTTGCCCTTGTCCCGAAACTCGTATACGCTTGAAGGAATGTAGGGGTTAAAGGCGGAATGAAAACGAATGATTCGAGAAATGATTGTCGTGGAGGGGAAAGACGATACGACGGCGGTCCGGCGGGCTGTGGGAGCCGATACGATCGAGACGGGCGGTTCGGCGATCGGCGAAGATGTACTCGTACGCATCGAGCTGGCCCAAGCGCGCAGAGGCGTCATCGTGCTGACCGATCCGGATGCGCCGGGAGAGCGTATCCGCAAGATCGTCTCCGAGCGCGTGCCGGGCTGTAAGCACGCCTTCCTGACGAAGGACGAGGCGAGAGGCCGCCGGGGCATTGGCGTCGAGCATGCGTCGGACGAAGCGATCCGAAGGGCGCTGGAACGGGTTCGCGGACCGGAGACGGAGGACGGCGCGCCTGCGGAGATCGAATGGAACGACCTGCTGGAGGCGGGCCTGATCGTTCACGCTTCGTCGGCCAGCCGCAGAGAGCGGATGGGCGAGCTTCTCGGCATCGGGTATGCGAACGGCAAACAATTTTACAAGAGGTGCCTGATGTTCCGGATTACGAAGGCCGAGTTTGAAGCGGCGCTGGAACAGCTGGAACGGGAGGGACGTTAGACGACATGCAAGAGATCGCCACTTCGAATCGGACGCGCGAAATTATACGCAAGCACGGTTTTACGTTCAAGAAGAGTCTCGGTCAGAACTTCCTGATCGACGGCCATGTGCTAGACCGGATCATCGCCGCAGCCGAATTGGATCGAACGCGCGGGGCGCTGGAGATCGGTCCGGGAATCGGCTCGCTTACGGAGCGGCTCGCCCAAGCTGCCGGCAAGGTGGCCGCGGTGGAGATCGACCGGCGTCTGATTCCGATTCTGCAAGACGTCATGTCCCCTTACGAGCAGGTCAGCATCGTCCAGGGCGATATTCTGAAGACCGATCTCCGCCGGCTCTGGGAGGAGCAGTTCGCCGGGCTGGCGGGCGTCAGCGTCGTGGCCAACCTGCCCTATTACGTGACGACTCCGATCATTATGAAGCTGCTGGAGGATCGGCTGCCTATCGAGAACATCGTCGTTATGGTGCAGAAGGAGGTCGCCCTTCGGATGTCCGCCAAGCCCGGCGGCAAGGACTACGGAAGTCTGAGCATCGCCGTCCAGTACTACTGCGAGCCGGAGCTGGTATGCGTCGTCCCGGGCAAAGCCTTCATCCCCGAGCCGAACGTGGACTCGGCGGTCATCCGGCTGAGGCGCCGTTCGGAGCCGGCCGTGCGGGTGCCCGACGAGAAAAGTTTTTTTCGGGTTGTGCAGACGTCGTTCGCGCAGCGGCGCAAGACGCTGGCGAACAACTTGTCGGCATTGTCGGGCAAGGAGCGCAAAGCCGAGCTGGGCGATCTGCTCCGGGACGCCGGCGTTCAGCCCGAGCGCCGGGCGGAGACGCTGTCGCTGGAGGAGTTCGCTCGCGTCTGCGATGCGCTGACGCGCAGCGGCATGCTCGAGTAGCGCGAGCAAAACCGTCCTTCCCGGACGCGCACCCATCTTCTCATGGCTCCATAGGATAGACGGAGAGGTGAGTGCCCATGAAGCAGGGGGATCTAGTCGTACGAAAGTCCTACGGCGGAGACGTGTTGTTCCGGGTTGCGGCGTTCGCCGCCAAGCAAGCCGTACTTAGGGGAACGGATTTCCGACTGTTGGCGGACGCGCCGATCGAGGATCTTCAGACGGTGCGGAACCCCGACGAGCTCGGAGGAACGCGACAGGCGCGCATTAAGGCGCATGAATCGCTGCGCAGGATCAGCGAGGAAAGGACTCGGCAGACCGGAGGCGCCGGCTTTATGGCGGCGCTGGACGACCGGAGACAGCCGTTCTTCGAAATGCCGGGCAAAGTGCTCCACCTGGACGGAGACCCGAATTATCTCAAAAAAAGCATGCAGGTGTACGCCCAGCTGAAGGTGCCGGCGGAAGGTCTGCACTGCCACGAATCGCAGATGCCGCACATTCTGGTGCGCCTGCTTCCGCAAATTCGTCCGGACATCGTCGTCATTACCGGGCACGACGGGGTGCTCAAGCAGCGGCAGGACCTGCAGCATCTGAGCAGCTACAAAAACTCCTTAAACTTCGTGCACGCCGTGAACATCGCCAGAGAATACGAGCGGAACCGGGACTCTCTGGTCATCGTTGCGGGCGCGTGCCAGTCTCACTTCGAAGCGCTGCTTCAGGCCGGAGCGAATTTCGCCAGCTCTCCGGGCCGAATTATGATCCATGCGCTCGATCCCGTCTACGTCGCCGTGAGGACGGCGTTCACGCCTTTTCGGGACACGATCAACATCACAGACGTCATCGCGCATACGATTAGCGGGAGGCAGGGCGTGGGCGGCATCGAAACGATGGGCCGTTATCGGGTTGGGGTGCCGAACATGAAGGCGGGCGCTTCGGAACAAAATGTGAACGTTTTGTGACGGAAAATAAGCCCAAACGCGAAAAACCTTACATCCTCAAGGAAAATGACCGTTGACAGTAAATCGGCATCGTTGATATAATATTTTGATTCATTTGACACCTCCCCTGATTTTAGATATAATTTACAGGGAAAGAGGTGGTAGTGGATCATGGCTAAAAACACGCTTCTCGATATCAAGCGAAGCCTGGAGCCTCACGTCGGTTCCAAAATCATGCTCCGCGCCAACGGTGGACGACGCAAGACCATCGAACGCACGGGGGTACTGGAAGAAATCTACCCGTCGGTTTTCATCGTCAAGCTTGATCAGGAGCAGCACACGTTCAAGCGGGTTTCGTACAGCTACGCCGATATTTTGACCGAGTCCGTGGAAGTCATGCTTTGCAATGACGACGGTCAGGTTCGCATCAACTATTTGTCGCATTAGACGGTTGAATAGTACGGGCAGCACCGCGCCAATCCGATGGCGCCGTGCTGCCCGTTTTGCATGCCGGCGGCGCATCCGAGGCATGCTATTAAGGGCGGTCAAAGACATCGAGAGCAGGAGGGACAGCATGGGCAGGAGACGCAAAGTCATGTCGGAGCAGTTCAAGGCCGAGCTGGCCAAGGATCTGGGTATCTATGACACGGTGCAGAGGGAAGGATGGGGAGGCATTCGCACGAAGGATGCCGGGAACATGGTGAAGCGAGCCATCCAGATCGCCGAGCAGGCCGCGTCCCGGGAGCCGCGATCGTGACGGCGGAACGGACAAGGAAGAGGCGAATTCGCGCGAGCCGCGGGATTCCGCCTCTTTTCGCATTTGCGGGCATCCTTTGTTATAATAATGTAAAAGTTTTCCCGATGGCAGCTTATTCTGCATAAGGTATCGTCCGGAAGTTGGTGAAGAAACGTTGTCGAAGATTTATGAGAAGGCGCCCGCCAAAATCAATCTCGTGCTGGACGTCCTGCGCAAGCGGGAAGACGGCTTTCACGAAGTGGAAATGATCATGACGATGGTCGATCTGGCCGATCGGCTGGAGATGGAAGAGCTCCCCCGCGATCAGATCCTGCTGTCAAGTCAGGCCGGGTTTATTCCCCTTGACGAGAAAAACCTGGCCTTCCAGGCCGCTCGGCTCCTTAAAGAGAGATACGGGGTCCGACGCGGCGTATATATTCATCTGGACAAGCAGATTCCGGTGGCCGCCGGCTTGGCCGGAGGCAGCAGCGACGCGGCGGCTGCGCTGAAAGGACTGAACCGGCTGTGGAATCTGGGACTGCCGACGGAGGAGCTGGAGGCGCTGGGCGCCGAACTGGGCTCGGACGTCCCCTTCTGCATCCGGGGAGGGACGGCGCTGGCCAGAGGGCGAGGCGAGAAGCTGGAGACCGTACCGCGCCCGCCTCAGTGCTGGGTCATCCTCGCGAAGCCGCCGATTAACGTGTCCACAGCCGACGTATACGGCAAGTTTCGCGTCGGAGACGTGAAGGAGCACCCCTCCATTCCGCAGATGCTGGACGCCCTGTCGCGCCAATCGTTCCAGGACGTGTGCGCTTCGCTCGGCAACGTTCTGGAGAACGTGACGCTGCATCGATATCCCGAAGTCCGGCAGATTAAGGACTGCATGATCAAGTCGGGAGCCGACGGCGTGCTCATGTCCGGCAGCGGTCCGACCGTCTTCGGTCTCGTCGCCAAGGAAGCCAAGGTTTCGCGCGTGTACAACGCGCTGAGAGGCTTTTGCAAAGAGGTCTATGTGGCAAGAATGTTAACATAGTAGGAGGGAATGGCGTTAGCCCTCTCGTTTCGGTTGATCAAAACCGTATAAAGGTGTTATGATACTGGTAAAATATTCGGATCTGGACGGGAGAGGGGAACGTGAAGAAATTGAAACGCAGCGGCAGGCTCGTAGAGATGACGCAGTATTTATTAGCTCGTCCCCATACGTTAATTTCCCTGACAGCATTCGCCGAGCGATACCAGTCGGCCAAATCTTCGATCAGCGAGGACTTGGCGATTATCAAAGAAGTGTTCGAGGACGAAGGGATCGGGGAGCTGAACACGCTGGCCGGAGCGGCGGGCGGCGTTCGTTTCGTGCCGAAGTGCCGCAAGGATCAAGCGCTCGAGAGAATAGGCTCGATCTGCCGCGAGCTGGAGCAGCCGGACCGGCTGCTGCCGGGCGGCTATTTGTATATGACGGACCTGCTGGGCCAGCCGGCGATGATGCAGGAGGTCGGCCGCATGTTCGCCACGGCGTTCGCCGACCGGAATATCGACGTCATTATGACCGTCGAGACGAAGGGGATTCCTCTGGCGCATGCGACCGCACAGTATTTGAACCTGCCGGTCGTTATCGTGCGGCGGGATCATAAGGTGACCGAGGGCTCCGCGGTCAGCATCAACTACGTGTCCGGTTCGACGAAGCGCATTCAGACGATGTCGCTCGCTCGCCGGGCGCTGAAGGAAGAATCTCGCGTGCTCATTATCGACGACTTCATGAAAGCGGGCGGAACGATACAGGGGATGGTCGACCTGCTCTACGAATTCCGCGCGTTCGTCGCCGGAGTCGGCGTCTTCGTAGAGTCCGGGGAGATCGACAGCGAGGAGCGGCTGCTGCACGACTACGTGTCGCTGGCCCGTCTGTCCGAGGTCGATCTGAAAACGCGCCAGATCAAAGTCCAGCCGGGCAACTTTTTTCTAGGAGGATAACGTCATGACTTTGAAAATCGTCTCCACATCCGACGCCCCTGCGGCGATCGGTCCTTACGCGCAGGCCATTCGCGCGGGCAATCTGCTCTACACGTCCGGACAGATTCCGCTCACGCCTTCGGGCGAGCTGGTCGTCGGCACGATCCAGGACCAGACCCGTCAGGTGCTGACCAACCTGAAGGCGGTGCTGGCCGCCGAAGGGATCGGCTTTGAGAATGTGATCAAAACGACCGTATTTCTGAAGGACATGAACCAGTTCGCGGACTTCAACGAAGTGTACGCTTCGCACTTCGGAGCCCATACGCCGGCCCGTTCGACCGTAGAGGTGGCTCGGTTGCCGAAGGATGTTCTTGTCGAAATAGAATTGATTGCGGCGATATCTGTCGAAACTGTCAAGAATTAAAAATTTATTTGAATTTTAGCAGTTGTTTTTCCATATTTAAGAAGGAATTTGCACGGATTTGTGGAATATTACACCAAGTCTTTCTGGGGGACAAAGGTGGTGAACACAAGTGCAAATTACAGACGTGAGACTCCGCCGTGTCAATTCGGAGGGGCGCATGAAGGCCATTGCTTCGATCACGATCGACAACGAGTTCGTCGTCCATGACATTCGAGTCATTGACGGGAACAATGGCATGTTCGTCGCTATGCCGAGTAAACGGACACCGGACGGAGAGTTTCGGGATATTGCCCATCCCATTTCTTCTGGAACGCGCGAGAAGATTCAAGCCGCCGTGCTGGCTGAATATGAACGGGCAGCGCAAGATGAAGAGGTCATGGTCGAAGGGGCATAATGATGAAATATTGAGAAGAGGGCCTAACTCGGGCTCTCTTTTCATTTTCACTTGAATAAGCTATGATTCTCATGAAAGAGAATCGATTCGCCGAGCTTGATGAAGGGAGTTTTTGAGCGATGAACAAAATGGCGATCATACTTGCCGCAGGACAAGGCAAGAGAATGAAATCCAAGTTATATAAAGTGCTGCATCCCGTATGCGGCAAGCCGATGGTCGGTCACGTATTGGACGCGGTGCGAGGCGCGGAGTGCAAGAGGACCGTCGTCGTCGTGGGGCATGGGGCGGAAGCGGTGAAGGCGGCGCTCGGCGAGTCGGTCGAATACGCGCTGCAGGCGGAACAGCTGGGGACAGGCCACGCGGTGCGGCAGGCCGAAGCGCTTCTCGGGCAGGAGGAAGGCGTCACCGTCGTCACGTATGGCGATACGCCGCTTGTGACCGCGGAGACGATCCGGGAGCTGATCGCGCACCATATCGGACAGGGCGCGGCGGCGACGGTGCTGACGGCGGACGTGGCCGAGCCGTTCGGTCTGGGCCGGATCATTCGCGGCGCGGACGGAGGCGTGCTCGGAATCGTCGAGCAGAAGGATTGCTCCCCGGAGGAGGCGGACATTCGCGAGATCAATACGGGCACGTATTGCTTCGACAACCGCAAGCTGTTCTCCGCGCTCTCCGAAGTGAAGAACGACAATGCCCAAGGAGAATATTACGCGACGGACGTCATCGGTATATTGCGCGACCGCGGCGAGCGGATTGCCGCAAGCAAGTGCAAGGACCCGGTCGAAGCGACGGGCGTTAACGACCGGATTGCGCTCGGCGAGGCGGAGCGCCTGATGCGGGCGAGAATAAACGCGGCGCATCAGGCGAATGGCGTGACGATTATCGACGCGGCGAATACGTATATTGAAACAAGCGTTAAGATTGGCGCGGACACGGTGATCTATCCCGGAACGCTGCTTCGGGGCGAGACGGCAATCGGTTCGGATTGCGCGATCGGACCGTCGGCGGATCTGACGGATACGGTCGTCGGAGACGGCACGACGATCCGTCAGACGGTCGCCGAAGGCGCGGTCGTTGCCGGGGCCTGCAATGTCGGACCGTTCGCTTACTTGCGTCCGGGAACGAAGCTCGGAAGCGGCGTGAAGGTCGGCGACTTCGTCGAGCTCAAGAACGCCGAGATCGGGGATAACAGCAAGGTGCCGCATCTCAGCTACGTCGGCGACGCGATCGTCGGGTCGGGCGTCAACATCGGGTGCGGAGCGATTACCGCGAATTACGACGGGTATAATAAATCGGTGACCGAGATCGGCGATCACGCTTTCATCGGCAGCAACGTTAATCTGATAGCCCCGGTCAAGATCGGCAACAGCGCTTACGTCGTCGCCGGTTCCACGATTACCAGCGACGTGCCGGACAACGATCTGGCCATTGCCCGCGAGCGTCAAGTGAACAAGCCGGGATATGCGGAGAAGATTCGCGCCCGCGCCCGCGCCAAGAAGGACAAAGAAACCGAATAACAAAGGCGGTAATACGATGGCCTATGCGGATCCAACGTTAAAGCTCTTCTCTTGCAGCTCGAATCCCGAGCTGGCCCGGTCGATCGCCGGCTATATCGGCGTCGAGCTGGGGAATGTGGTCTTGAGCCGGTTCAGCGACGGAGAAATCCATATTCAGCTGGACGACAGCGTCAGGGGAAGCGACGTCTACGTCGTGCAGTCGACTTCCGCGCCGGTCAACGACCATTTGATCGAGCTGCTCGTCATGGTCGATGCGCTCAAGCGGGCATCGGCCAAGACGATTAATGTCGTGATGCCCTATTACGGCTATGCCCGGCAGGACCGCAAGGCGCGTTCCCGCGACCCGATTACCGCCAAGCTGGTGGCCAATCTGATCGAGACGGCGGGCGCCCACCGGGTTATCGCCATGGATCTGCACGCGATGCAGATTCAGGGGTTTTTCGATATTCCCGTCGATCATCTGCTCGGCGTGCCGATTCTGGGAGATTATTTCCACGAGAAGAAGCTGACGGCGCCCGTCGTCGTATCGCCCGACCATGGCGGGGTCGTTCGCGCGCGGCGTCTGGCGGACTCGCTTCAGGCTCCCCTGGCCATCATCGACAAGCGCAGGCCCGAGCCCGGGGTCGTCGAGGTGATGAACATCATCGGAGACGTCAAGGGGAGAACGGCGATTCTGATTGACGACATCATCGATACGGCGGGCACGATCGCTTTGGCGGCGAACGCGCTGAAGACGGCGGGAGCCGGCGATATCTACGCGTGCTGCACGCATCCCGTGCTGTCGGGGCCGGCGATCGAACGGCTGGAAGCGTCTCCTCTCGTCGAGATCGTCGTGACGGATACGATTCCGCTCAGGCAGCCGTGCGGCACCGACAAGGTCAAGGTGCTGTCCGTGGCGCCGCTCATGGCAGAAGCGATCGTGCGGGTGCACGAGCAGCAGTCGCTGAGCTCATTGTTCGAGCTGCATGTTTAACGAGCTTCTCCCTGGGGTAAACCAAGGATATACCTTGACAGGGGAGGAATCCGAAATGAGTGCCGCTCTGCTAGTTCAACTGCGGGAGACTTCCAGCAAAGGCGAGCTCAGGCGCTTGCGCGAGTCGGGGGGAGTGCCCGGAGTCGTCTATGGCAAAGGGCTGGCCGCCGCTTCCAAGATCGCGATAGATGCGCGAGCGTTGGCCGGAATGCTGAAGGGGAACCCGTATGCCGTTATCGACATGGATATTCCGGGAGCGGGCAAGCATCCGGTCATGCTGTCGGAGATGCAGAAGGACCCGATTTCCGGTCAAGTGCTCCATATCGATTTTCGCAGAATCGATCTGAACGAGAAGATTACGACGTCGGCACGGCTGGATTTTACCGGGGAGTCCCCCGGGGAGAAGGAAGGCGGCCTGCTTCAGGTCGTGCTTCACGAGATCGAGATCGAGTGCTATCCGAAGGATATTCCCGATGCGATCGCGGCGGATGTCAGCGGACTGGAGATGGGCGAGCACCTGACGATCGGCGAGATTGCGCTGCCCAGCGGCGTTGCCGCCGTTCAGGATCCCGAGACGGTCGTCGTTGCCGTGCTGGCGCCGCAGAAGGAGCGCTCGGAGGAGGAAGCCGAGGCGCTTGACGACCAAGCCGAGGAAGACCGCAAGCATGCGGAAGCCGCCAAGGCTGCGGAGACGGATTAAACGGGAATTTGCGCACCGATTCCTTATGAGGCAGGTTTTCCGGTTGGGCAATTCCGGAAGACCGGCCTCTTCGCATTAGATCGGACTTCATAAACTTTCCTATTGTACATTTGAAATGAAAGCGTTTAATATATTTTATTAAGTCGGCATCCTTGGAGTGATCGCAGCATGAAGACACGCATGTTTGTAAGACCGTTCAGCATGTTGAACAAGATGATGCTGATGTTTTTTTTCGTAATTTTGGGCTTAACGAGCGTGATCGCCATTACTTCGTACGCGATTACGGCCAGATCGGTGGAGAAGGAGCTGAACGTCTCCAACCTGGCCTTGCTCTCGTCGATATCCGATAAAATCGATCTGTTCGTCGACGAGATCGACGGAATGGCCGACATGATCTACTTGAACCGGGACATTCAGGAGGCGCTACGAACGACCAACGACGCCGAGCGTTACCGGCTGGAATATATCATTAAGGATCTGTGGACGCAGCAGCGCTTGCGGTTCGGAACGGTCAAATACCAGATCAACATCTACAGCCTGGAGGACGAATACCACTTCAACGTTCGTTCGACCGAGATGATGACGGAGACGGTCCGGCCGTTGTCGGAAATTCGCCGCGAGGAGTGGTACGACAGCCTGCTGCGGCAGCGCGAGCTTCAGCGTTGGCTGACCGAGAAGGAGGTCTTCGACTCTCAAGGAAACCGGTATTTCACGTTAGCGCGCCCTTTGAACGATCTGAGGGAGCATCGAATGACGGGACTTCTGCTGATGAGCATCGACGAGAGCATATTGCGGGCGCTTTACAGCAACGCTCACACGGAATCCTCGCAGGTGCAGATTCTCAATTCTGCCGGCCAGCTGCTTTCCGGCACCGAAGGGGATGTCCGGGAGGAATCGGACTTGCGGGAGCTGGTTGGAAAAATCGGGACGAATACGAGCGGCTATTTCGTGGAGGATCGGAACGACCGGAAGTCGATCGTCTTTTACTATCAGAACGAGAAGACCGGCTGGTATATCGTACAGAGCATTCCGCTCCCCTTCCTGTTGAATTTTATGAGCACCATCAAAACGTGGATGGTCGTCGTCTCCCTCCTGTGCGTGTGCATGGCGATCGCCCTGTCGTACTGGACCTCTCGCCGGATCTACAAGCCGATATTCAAATTAAAGGACAGCATGAAGCTCGTCGAGACCGGAATGCTGGCGACCCCGACGGTGGACGTCCACCGTCAGGACGAGATCGGCGTTCTGAACAGAGGCTTCGTGAAAATGATCGACGAGACGAGACGGCTGCTCCACCGCCTTGTCGAAGAAGAGAAAAAGAAAAGGCAGCTGGAGCTGGCGTCGCTGCATGCGCAGATCAACCATCACTTTCTCTACAACACGCTTAGCGCCATTCGGGGAATGATCTACCTCGGCAACGCCCGGTCCGCGAACGCCATGATTATCGCTCTGGTGAAGCTGCTCAAGCGGACGCTCAATACGAAAGAAGAGCTCGTCACGGTCGAAGAGGAGATCGACAGCGTCAAAAACTACGCGCTCATTCAGCAGCATCGTTTTCCCTGCTTCGAGTTGCAGGTGGAAGTCGAGGACGAGGCGCGGCCGTTAAAGATTCTGAAGCTGATTGTACAGCCGTTCATCGAGAACGCGATCCTGCACGGATTCAAGGCCCGGGAAGACGGGAACGGAGTGATCGCCGTGCGCGTTCAAGCCGGGGAGGCGCTCCGGGTCGAGATCGAGGACAACGGGGCCGGCATGGACGAAGAGACCCGGAAGGGCCTGCTCGCGGCTCATAAGCCAAGCTCCGTCGGCGGGGGAGGCATAGGGGTCAGCAACGTGCAGGAGCGTATCCAGCTGCATTATGGCAGCCAATACTTCACGGAAATCGAGAGCAAGCCGGGACAGGGAACCAAAGTCACGCTTATTCTGCCCGTCATCAAGTGAAGAAAGGGAGGAGCTGCGATGCGGGTTGTGATCGTGGACGATGAGCCGATCATTCGCAAATGGTTCAGCATGGCGATCCAAAAGGCGGATCGCGAATTTGTCGTCGTCGGGTCGGCGGCCAACGGCCAAGAGGCGCTCGATCTATGCGCCAAAGAGGAAGTGGATGTGCTCGTCACCGACATTCAAATGCCGATCATGGACGGGCTGACGCTCATTCAAGAGGTGAGAAGGACCTTTCCGCGCATCAAGATCGTCATTCTGAGCAATCATGAGGATTTTCGCTATGCGAAGGAAGCGATGAAGCAAGGCGCGTCCGACTATTTGTTGAAGGCGGAGATCGAAGAGTCGGAGCTGTTCGATCTGCTGGACAGCCTGAGAGGCGATGCCGGCGCGGCGGTCGAAGCCGGCAAGAGAACGGAATTCGACCGCGAGCGCCGCGCTCTGGCCTCGATCTTCCTGCGTCGCTGGCTGGCCGGCGAGGAGACGGAAGCCGCGTCCGTCCCCGGCAAGCTGGAAGCGATGGGGGCCGCTCTGAAGCCGTCCGATCTGTACGTGTGCCAATTTCGCATCGATCGTTACGGCTCGCTGGCGGCGGAGTGGACGCCGGAGGACAGGCGCCGGCATACCGAAGCGCTTGTCCGGCTGATTCGGGAGCTGGCGCAGAGGGAGACGGGCGGGGGCATCGCGTTCGAATACGCCGATAATCGGTTCGTGCTCCTTCTGAACGTGCCGTCCTCCAGCGCCAAGGGCGTGCATGAAGTCCTCTACGGTGCTGCCGCGCTGATCGTCGGCGAAGCGCGCGAGAAGCTGGCTATGGCCGTCTCCGCAGGCGTCAGCTCGTGCGGAAGGACGTACGAAGAGGCGCCGGCTTTGCTCGGACAGGCCGAAGAGGCGATGAAGTCGCTGTTCTTCAAGGCGGAGAGATCCGTGACGTTCTACGAAAGGCCCGAATCCGACCGCACTCGGCAAGCTCGGGAGGAGCTGCGGCGCAGGCTGGAGGACATTCGGCACGACCTCCGGCAGTGGGATGTTCATGAGGCTGCGGCCAAAGCCGGGCGATTATTCCGGGACGGCGCCGCTTGGGAAGCGCTTGAACCCGAAGAGATCAGGCGCGCGGCCGCGGCCGTCGTCCGTTTGTTCAAGGATAAGGCGGGACGAGCGTCCTCCGAGCCGGAGCCGATTCTTCGGGACGACGGCCTTCTGCGGGAAGCGGAAGCTTGCGACTATCTGCATACGATTTGCGAATGGATGGATCGGGCCGTCGCCGAAGCCGCCGCCGAGATCGATCAAGGCGCGTATTCCAGCTCCGCGATCTCGCAGGCTTTCCTGTATATTAAGCGCCATTACGCCGAGGAGTTGTCTCTGTCGGACGTGGCCAAGTTCGTCCATCTCACTCCCGCCTATTTGAGCAGCCTGTTCAAAAAGCAGACAGGGGAAAACTTCAACCGGTATTTGATTCAGGTGCGGGTCGAGAAGGCCAAGGAGCTGCTGATGACGACGGATATGAAAATATCCGATATCGCGCATGCCGTCGGTTACCCGAACGCCAGCTATTTTGTCCGCGTATTCAAGAAGCATGAAGGGACTTCGCCGATGGAATTCAAGAACGCCCGCGCCAGAAGCTATCCGAAAAAATGAACACGGGATCGTAAAATAAGAGCAAGCGCTTTCACTTCGAGTGAAGGCGCTTGCTTCGTTGCGGGCAACCTGCGAAAAAATGGACATGATATCCGAATGGAGTGTATTTAGCCGGAGGGGCGATCGGTCTATAGTAAGGCGTGTACTCAAAAAGAAGGAGGGTCATCCATGTTGAAAGCTTACGGTTGGAAGCGTTTCATCAGTATCGCGCTTAGTCTGGTCGTCGTCTTTTCTCTTGCCGCTTGCGGAGGATCGAATTCGGAAGGGTCCGGCGAGGCGCCGAACGCCGACCGATTAAAAGACCAGAAGGAATTGAACATTCTGTTCCCGGCATCCTCGTTCACCGAGTCGATTCAGCCTTTGGTGAAAGAGTTTGAAGAGAAGGAAGGCGTAAAGGTCAACTTGGAGCTGATCGGAATCCAGAACTATTTCGACAAGGTGATGGTCGAATTGTCCACCGGCTCCGACGCCTACGACCTATTCTACGTATTCGGAGAGAAGATCAGCCAGTACGTGGACGGAGGCTGGCTGAATCCGCTGGACGAGCTGATTGCCGACAAAACGCTGACGGACGATCAATTGCTGGACAAGGACGATTTTATGGAGCGGGCGGTCACTTCCGGAACGTTCGACGGCCAGCTGTACGGAATTCCCGTACTGGCTTCGACCACGCTGCTCTATTACCGCACGGATTTGTTCGAGCAAGCCGGCTTGACCAGCCCGCCGAATACGTGGGACGAGCTTGCGGAATACGCCAAGAAGCTGCATAAGGACGGCATCGCCGGAGTCGCCATGAGAGGCTCCCGGGCGCAGACGGAAAGCACGTGGACGTTCTCGATGCCGATGTACGCATTCGGGGGCGGTTACGTCAAGGATTTCCCCGAAGATATGACGCCGATCGTCGACTCTCCGGAAGTCGCCCAAGCCGCGGACTATTACGCGGATTTGCTCCGGAACTACAGCATCAAGGGGGCGACGACCTCCAAATATTCGGACATTATCGTATCGGTGCAGCAGGGCGACGTCGCCATGTGGATTGACGGAGCGCCGCTCGTTAAGCAGTACGACGATCCGGAGAAATCGAAGTCGTCGGGCAAGATCGGATACGCCATCGTTCCGGAAGGGCCGAGCGGACGGTTCGCCGCATTGAACACGCATTTTCTGAGCATGAACCAGAAGTCGGAAAACAAGGAACTGGCCTGGAAGTTTATGCAGTGGGCCACCTCCAAAGAAATGTTCGTCAAGCTGGCGGTCGACGGCTGGCACGTGGCGGGAACGAGAGAATCCGTATATTCCGATCCGAGGTTTCTGGAGAAAAACAATTACGGCGACGGAGAGTGGGCGGCCAAGTACGTGGAGACGCTGGACAAATACGCCAGAGATCCGTATTACCCGCTTAACCCCGAATGGCCGGAAGTGTCGGACAAGGTGAGCGAAGCGCTGTCCAACGTTCTGAGCGGACAGCAGAGCTCCGTCGACGCCTTCAAGAAGGCGAATGAAGAAATCGCCAAAATCTACAAAAACGCCGGTTATCTTGAATAAATCATCCTTGGCGCTTGGAGGATTCTGAAATGGCCAAAGCTTACGTCTCGTTGGAACGGGAGCGCCGAAGACTGCAGTTAATTTTTGTTCTGCCCTTGATGCTGTCCATTGTGACGCTGGTGGCGGTGCCGATCGCAAGCTTGGTCGGCATCAGCTTCACCTCGCTGAACTTCGGCAAGAAGGGCCTGTCCTTTCTGGGATTCGATAATTATGCCGGACTCGTTAAAGATCCTAACTTTATCAACGCTTTCGTGAATACCGTCATTATGCTGGTGGGAACGGTCGGGCTGCAGATGGTGCTTGGCGTCGTCATTGCGCTGATCATCCACAAGACCTCGTTTATGCAGGGAACGATTCGGACGGTCATTTTGTTTCCGATGATCATCCCTCCGATTATTGTCGGGATCATGTGGAGAGTGCTGCTTCTTCCGAAATACGGGAGCTTTAACGTGATGCTCGCCGAGCTGGGATTCAAGAACGTTCCGGATTGGCTTTCCAGTCCCGCGCTGGCGATGATGACGATTATCCTTGTCGCCGTCTGGGAATGGACGCCTTTCGTCGTGCTGTTCGTCCTGGCCGGCTTGGAAGGACAGCCGGCTTCGCCTTACGAGGCGATCAAGATCGACGGGGCGAACTGGTGGCAGGAAATCCGATATTTGACGCTGCCGCTGCTCAAGCCGATTCTCGGCATCGTCGTCATGTTCCGTATTGTCGAGAGCCTGAAGATTTTCCCCCTCGTCTTCTCGCTTACGGAAGGCGGTCCCGGTTCGTCGACAGTCGACTTCGCCTACTACGTGTATAAGGAAGGCTTCTCTTATCTGCGTCTGGGCTATGCGTCGGCAGCCGCCATGCTCGTGTTTGCCATTTTGTTGCTCGCCATCTATTTCGCCATCCGGATCGGCAGCAGACGAAAGAAGGGGGTGGGGGCATGACGTCCGTTCGTACGAGGAAGCGGTTGTCGATCGCGGAGCTGTTCAGAATTCTGTTCATCATCGGATTGGCGCTGAGCATTCTTCTGCCGTTCTACTGGATATTCACGCTGTCCATCAAAAATTACTCGGACGCGCTCTCCGAAACCTCGACACTGTGGTTTGAACCGACCTTCCAGTATTACAAGGCGCTGATTCAGGACTCGAGCTTCTTGCGATACTTCTGGAACAGCTTCCTGATCTGCGTCGGATCGGTCATTCTCGCCGTATTGGTCGGAGTTCCGGCCGCTTACGCGTTCTCGAGGACGAAGTTTCGGGGACAGAAATGGCTGTTTAACTTGCTGTTTATTACCCGGCTCAGCCCTGGGGCGGTATTCGTGATTCCGTACTTCTACGCGTATAAGGAGTTTAACCTGCTGGATACGCATCTGGGTTTGCTGCTCATCTATTTTGCCTTGAATCTCGGCATGGTCGTATGGTCGATGCGCTCCTTCATTGAGGAAATACCGGTCTCTCTGGAAGAGTCGGCGCAGATCGAAGGCTGCACCTTGCTCCAGTCCTTGACGAAAATCGTTCTTCCGCTGACGACTCCGGGATTGGCGGCGACGGCGATCATTACGTTTATCTTCTCCTGGAACGAGTTTATGATCGCCTTGCTTCTGACCCGCAAGGAAGCGGTAACGGCGCCGGTCGGACTGCTCAACTTCATGGTGTTCGAAAGAGTGGAGTGGGGTCCGATCGCGGCGGGATCGATTCTCATCTCGCTGCCTGCGATTCTGTTCGGCATCGCGGTCAGGAAATACTTCGTTCGCGGCCTGGCCCAGGGGGCAATGGGCGGAGAATAAGGATGGCGTTATAGTGTTTCCAGATCTCGAGCCGGATCTTGAACAAATCGTGAAGAAGGAGGACGCATCATGAATCCAGCAAGAAGCTCCAAGCCTAATATACTCTGGATCTGCACCGATCAACAGCGGTTCGACGCGGTCGGGGCGTTCGGCAACCCTCGCATCCGCACTCCGAATCTCGACCGGCTGGCGGAAGAGGGCGTATCGTTCGAACGGGCGTATACGCAATGTCCGATCTGTACGCCCAGCCGCGCTTCGTTCCTGACCGGACGATATCCGCGCACGACGAGGGCCAGGCAGAACGGAAACGAATATTTTCCCGCGGACGAGGTGCTGGTGACGAAGCTTCTCGCAGACGACGGGTACAGCTGCGGGCTGATCGGGAAATTGCACTTGTCGGCCGCTCAGGGACAGATGGAAAACCGGCCCGACGACGGATACGAGATGTTCAAGTGGAGCCAGCATCCCCACGACGATTGGCCCGGCATGAACGATTACCAGCTGTGGCTGAAGGCCAAAGGGATCGAATGGAACGAGCACTACCAGCTGTCCGATTGGAAGGATCTGTTCAAGCCCGGAGAGGGCGGAATCGCTCCCGAGCACCATCAGACGACCTGGTGCGCCGAAGAGGCGATCGGCTTCATCGAGCGGCAGAAGGATCGGCCCTGGCTGCTCAGCGTCAATATTTTCGACCCTCACCCGCCTTACGATCCCCCTGCGGTCTACCGGGAGAAATACTCGCCGGAAGAGATGGCCGCTCCGAAATGGAAGGAAGGGGAGCTCGACAGCAAGCCTCCGCTGCAGAAACGGGATTACCTCAGAGGCGGACAGGACGGGACGGGCCCCAGCTACTCGGCTTTAAGCGAGCGGGAGCGCAAGCAAGCGATCGCCGATTATTATGCGATGGTCGAGCTCATCGACGACCAGGTCGGCCGGGTGCTGCACGCGCTGGAGGAGACGGGGCAGCGCGAGAATACGATCGTCGTCTTCATGAGCGACCACGGCGAAATGCTGGGGGATCACGGGCTGTATTGGAAGGGCGCGTATTTCTACGAAGAGCTGGTTCATATTCCGCTGATTCTGTCCTGGCCCGGGAAATTCCGATCCGGCTTGCGGAGCCGGGCGTTGGTGGAATTGGTAGATTTGGCGCCTACGCTGATGGAGGCTGCAGGCTTAGGCGTTCCCTATTATATGCAGGGGAAAAGCCTGATGCCGATTCTGCTTGGCGAAGCGGACGCCGATCGCCATAAGAGCCACGTCTATTCCGAATATTACAACACGCTGAACGGCATCCACCCCGACGTCTACGGGACGATGTACTTCGACGGCCGCTACAAGCTGGTCGTCTATCACGGGCAGGAGCTTGGGGAGCTGTATGATTTGGAGAACGACCCGGAAGAATTCGACAATCTGTGGTCGGCGCAGGACTGCCAGTCGTTAAAGCTCGAATTAATGAAGAAAAACTTTGACGCCAGCGTCAGGATGACTCTCGATCCGAAACCGCCCATGATCAAATATTACTAGGAGGTGACGATGTTGGCGGCGTATCCCGATAAAATGCAGGCAGCCGTTCTTCATCAACCGTTCGACATTCGCATAGAGACACTGGATACGCCCAAGCCCGGTCCGCGGGAAGCTCTCGTGAAAATGATGGCCGTCGGGGTGTGCGGATCCGACGTCCATTATTACGAGCACGGCCGAATCGGCCGTTACGTCGTTGAGAATCCGATCGTTCTCGGGCATGAATGCGCGGGAGAGGTGGTGGCGGTTGGCAGCGAGGTAACCAGAGTGCGAGTCGGCGACCGGGTGGCGATCGAGCCGGGCGTGACGTGCGGAGCTTGTCCGGCGTGCAAGGCGGGACGGTATAACTTATGTCCGGAAGTACAATTTATGGCCACGCCGCCGGTGCACGGGTCGTTCGCCCAATACGTCGCCCATCGGGAGGACTGTCTGTTCCGTATTCCCGAGGGAATGAGCTACGAGGAGGGGGCGTTGATCGAGCCCTTCTCCGTCGGCATTCATGCCGTCAAGCGCGCAGGGGTAAGCCCAGGGTCGAGCGTCGCGATTATGGGGATGGGTCCCGTCGGGCTCATGGCGGTCGTAGCGGCGAAGGCTTACGGAGCAGGGACGATTATCGCGGCCGACAGGGAGTCCGTTCGGCTGGAAGCGGCCGTCAAGCTGGGCGCTGCGCATACGGTTCAGATTGCGGAACGCGATCCGGTGGAGGCGATTCGGAGCTGGACGGCCGGGCAAGGCGCGGATGCGGTGCTGGAGACGGCCGGCCACGCGGCGGCGCTGCAGAACGACCTGCAAGCCGTGCGCCGCGGCGGCGTCCTGTCCGTCGTAGGCTTGCCGCCGCAAGGTCAAGTGTCCCTGGACATTCCGTATTTGGTGGATAACGAGATCGATGTCCGCGGCATCTTCAGATACGCGAACACCTACGAGCAGGGGATTCGATTTCTCGCGTCCGGAATCGCCGACGTGAGCGTTCTGCTGACGGACAAGTTCGGGCTGGCCCAGACGCAGGAAGCGATGGAGCGGGCCCGCACGAACAAGAGCCGATCGTTGAAGGTGATGGTTTACCCGAACGGGTAGCCTGTTACAGGACAGCGGCACGACCCGGCCGTGCCGATAAAAGCCGACAAGCTTCTTTGCCCGTCACGGGAGGCTTGTCGGCTTTCGCGTTCAACGATCGGTTAATATCCCGGGCGAGATACGAAGGTAAATTGCTTGCGATTGTAGAAAATATTGTTGACCTGTACGAATTCTTTGCCATAATATTCGATGAACCCGATGTCGCTGTGCCGCCGCCCGCAATAAATTTGCACCGGAACCTGTGAGGACATGTGATCCAGGAAATGTTGATCGTCATAGATCATCTGACCGTTCATGTACACATCAATTCACCCCTCTCTCTGGAATTTGTAATGAGTAGGACACGCGAGGGCTTGGAAACGTTGCATCGGGCCTTCATTTTTTGACGAAAAAGTTCGGACTTGGAGGAATATCGTGATGCGTTGGATTGTCGGATTGGGAAATCCCGGAGCCGCTTACGCGAATACGCGGCATAATGCCGGCTTCATGGTCGTCGACGAGCTGGCCCGGAGGTTTAACGCCGAGATCGGCACGCAGAAGTTCAGAGCCTTGGTGGGCGAGACGAGGGTCGGCGACGTCAAGGTCGCGCTCCTGAAGCCGATGACCTACATGAATTTGTCTGGCGAATCGCTAAGAGCCTTTATGGATTTCTACAAGGCCAAGCTGGAGGATCTGATCGTCGTGTACGACGATCTGGACACCGAGGTCGGCCGAATTCGGCTGAGATACCAGGGAAGCCCGGGCGGGCATAACGGAATCAAGTCGATTATCCAGCACTTGGGCACGCAGACGTTCAATCGGATTCGCGTCGGCATCTCCAGGCCGGAGCCCGGCGTGACGATCTCCGACTACGTGCTGTCGGGTTTCGCCAAGTCGGAGAAGGAAGCGCTGCAGCGCTCCGTGGAGGAAGCCTGCGATGCGATCGAATTCGCACTGGGGCATACGTTCGAGCAGACGATGGCGAAATATAACTCCAAAGGATAGCGCGCTTAAAAGGGAAGATTTCCGGGAATACTGGAGAGAGACGCGGAGATGCCGCATATGCTCGATCCAGGAGGCATAGCTATGACTGTAAACTATATTTGCCGGCATTGCGGCTTGGCGCTCGGGAGCTTCGAGAGCTCGGAGGTGGGCGAGTACCGGCTGGGCCTGCAATTCTTGACCCCCGAGGAGCGAAAGCGTATAATAGCGTATAATTCCAACGGGGACGTGACCGTACGGGTCATATGCGACTATTGCAGCCAGACGCTGGACGCGAATCCCGAGCTTGTGCTGCTGTCCAATCCGTTGCAATAAGCGCCGAAAGCATCACGTTCCGACACCCACTAGGAGTCCTTGGCATGTGCCGGGGCTTTTTTCTTGATTTTCCGGGCGCGACTTATGAATCCGTCATGCGGTACTGCAATTGATTGAGCTTCCGGACGGCCGGCGGCGGGCGCGTGCAAGCGACGCGGCACACCGTGCCGGATGCGGAAGGTTGGTTTTGGAGAGGGGAAATGCCATGAAGCCGTTAATTCAATCGCTCGTTAAGGATCCCGACCTCATCAGCGTTATTCAAGGACTGGAAAGCGGAATGCGGGAGCAGCTAGTGGCCGGGCTGTCCGGCTCCGCGCGGCAGGCGGCGATCGCAGCCATGTACCGCGAATTGAATCGGCCGATTCTTGTCGTCACGCACAACATGTTCTCGGCGCAGAAGATAGCAGACGACCTGCAGGAATGCTTGTCGACGGACGAGGTGCTGCTGTACCCCGCCAATGAGCTGATTGCCGCGGAAACCGCGATCTCCAGCCCGGAAACGTCCGCCCGGCGTCTCGACGCCGTGCTTAAGCTCGCGGACGGTTTCCGAGGCGTTATTGTCGTGCCGTTCGCCGGGGTTCGGAGATTCCTGCCGGACTGCCGGACGATGTCGGAGGCCCATATCGTGCTGCGCGTCGGGGAGAATCTGCCGATGGAGCAGTTTCTGCGCAGAATGGTCGAGCTCGGCTACGAGAGAGTCGACCGGGTCGAACAGAAGGGTCATCTGAGCGTTCGCGGAGGCATCGTCGATTTCTTCCCGCTCGCTTCCGCGAGCGCTTATCGCGTAGAATGGTTCGACGACGAGATCGATTCGATCCGGACGTTCGATCCGGCCGATCAGAGATCGATCGACAAGCTGGAGACGTATACCGTTCAGCCGAGCCGGGAATGGATTGCCGTCGAGCGAAGGTTCCAGAACGCCGCTCAGCACGCCCGGGATCTGCTCGACAAGCAGTTGGAGAAAATGACCGATCGTCAGGCGAAGGAAAGATTAAGCTCCGAAATTGCCCGGGAAATCGAGCTGCTGCGGCAGAACGTTTATTTTCCCGAGATTTACAAATATATTTCTCTGCTCTATCCGGAGCGCCAGACGCTGCTAGACTACATGCCGAAGGATACGGTCGTCCTGATGGACGAACCGAACAGGCTCGGGGAAACCGCGCGTCAGCTGGAACGCGACGAGTCGGAGTGGACGACCCATCTTCTGCAGCAGGGCAAATCGCTGCCCGGCTTCACGCTGGCCGTGCCGGCGGAGCAGGCGCTTTTTCCGAAGGCGTTCCAGATCGTCTACTTGTCGCTGTTCGTCCGGCAAATCCCGCACACCCAGCCGCAAAATATCATTAATTTCGTCTGCCGTTCGATGCAGAACTTCCATGGGCAGATGAACGTGCTGAAGGCCGAAACCGAACGCTGGCGCAAGAGCGGCGTCCGGATTCTGATGCTGGCCGGCAACGCCGAGCGGGCCGACCGGATGAGAAGAGTGCTCGAGGACTATCAGATCGAGCCGCCGGAAATCTTGCAGGGCAATCTGCAGAGCGGCTTCGAGCTGCCGTCGATCAAGCTTGTCGTCATTACCGAAGGCGAGATGTTCACGCAGAAGCAGCGCAAGGCGAGACGGGTCGACCGCCATCTGGACAACGCCGAGCGCCTGAAGAGCTATACCGAGCTGAAGGTGGGCGACTATGTCGTGCACCAGAATCATGGAATCGGCAAGTATCTGGGCATCGGAACGCTCGAGGTCGGCGGCATTCACAAAGATTATCTTCATATCGTCTATGCGGGCGGAGACCGTCTTTCCGTTCCGGTAGAGCAATTCGACCTGATCCAGAAGTATGTGGGCAACGAGGAGAAGGAACCGAAGATCAGCAAGCTGGGCGGCTCGGAATGGAATCGGGCGAAGTCCAAGGTTCGCTCTTCCGTGCAGGACATCGCGGACGATCTGATCAAGCTGTACGCGGAGCGGCAGGCGACGACCGGCTTCGGCTTCGGCGAGGATACGCCCTATCAGCAGGAGTTCGAGGAGATGTTCCCGTACGAGGAGACGGCGGATCAGCTCAGGGCGATCCGAGAGATTAAGAAGGATATGCAGACGCCTCGTCCGATGGACCGGCTTCTGTGCGGGGATGTCGGCTACGGCAAGACGGAAGTGGCGATTCGCGCCGCGTTCAAGGCGGCGATCGAAGGCAAGCAGGTCGCCGTGCTCGTGCCGACGACCATTCTGGCCCAGCAGCACTTCGAGACGTTCCGCGAGAGATTCTCCGGCTATCCGTTCAATATTAAAGTGCTGAGCCGGTTCCGGAGCCGCAAGGAGCAGACGGAGACGATCAAAGGATTAAAGGCGGGCGCGGTCGACATCGTGATCGGGACGCACCGCCTGTTGTCTCAGGATATCGTGTTCAAGGATCTCGGACTGCTCATCGTCGACGAGGAGCAGCGCTTCGGCGTGACGCACAAGGAGAAGCTGAAGAAGCTCAAGACGAACGTGGACGTTCTGACGCTGACCGCGACGCCGATTCCGCGGACGCTCCATATGTCGATGCTGGGCGTGAGGGATCTGTCGGTGATCGAGACGCCGCCGGAGAACCGGTTCCCCGTGCAGACCTATGTGGTCGAATACAGCGCGACGCTTGTCCGCGAGGCGATCGAGCGCGAGCTGGCCCGCGACGGGCAGGTCTATTATCTGTTCAATCGAGTGCAGGGGATCTACCAGACGGCGGAGCAGATCAGCGCCCTCGTGCCCGACGCTCGAGTCGCCGTCGCTCACGGCCAGATGTCCGAGCAGGAGCTGGAACGGACGATTCTCGACTTCCTCGACGGGGAATACGACGTGCTCGTCAGCACGAGCATTATCGAAACCGGCGTCGACATTCCGAACGTCAATACGCTCATCGTGCACGACGCGGACAAGATGGGTCTGTCCCAGCTGTACCAGCTGCGCGGGCGCGTAGGACGCTCCAATCGGATCGCCTATGCATACTTCACCTATCAGAGAGACAAGGTGCTGACGGAGATCGCGGAGAAGCGCCTTCAGTCGATCAAGGAGTTTACCGAGCTGGGATCGGGCTTCAAGATCGCCATGCGGGACTTGTCCATCCGCGGCGCAGGCAATCTGCTCGGCGCGGAGCAGCACGGCTTTATCGCTTCGGTCGGCTTCGATCTGTATTCCCAGATGCTCGCGGAGGAGATCCAGAGCCGCAAGCTGCAGCTCGGCGGAGATACGCCGCCGCCTCAGCCCGTCAACACGCAGCTGGATCTGGGCGTCGACGCCTACCTGCCGCCGGAATACATTTACGACAGCATTCAGAAGATCGAAATCTATAAGAAGGTGGCGGCGGCCGCTTCGCTGGAGGACGTCGAGGATCTGATGGAGGAATTGATCGACCGCTTTGGAGAACCGCCTAAAGCGGTGCTTAATCTGATGGCGGTTGCCAGACTGAAGGTTTACGGCCGGCAGTACGGCCTCGAGTCGATCATTCGCCGGGGCGACGACGTGACGCTGAAGCTGGAGGAGCGCCGCCGTGCGGATATCGACGAGAAAAAGCTGAAGGCGCTGGAGGCGAAGTTCCAGGGCCGCATGACGTTCACCCTGGGCGAACAGCAGCCGATCATCCGCTTCAAGGCACGAGGCATGGATGAGAACGCTTTATTGGCGCTGCTGGAGGATTTTCTGGTACAATACAAAGAAGCGACAAAATCGAAGGGGGAACTACAGGATGTTGCACCATAGAAGCATGCCGTTTCGTCGGCTCGCTTTGTTCGCGCTGGCGGCGGTAATGCTGGTCGCACTGATGTCCGCGTGCGGCAAGAAGGAAGAGGAGAACGTCATCGCCACCTACAACGGCGGAGAAGTGACGGACAAGATGTTCGACAGGTATATCGCTTTCCAGGCGCTGAACGGGAACAGCCAGCTGGCCATGTACGCGTCGATTCCGCAAATTAAGGAACAATTGATTAAACAATATATCGCTTATAAAGTGTTGGGCGATCAGATCCCCGACGAGGAAAAAGAGAAGATCAAGACGGAAGTCAAGACGTTTAAGGAAAACGTGGAGAAGGCGCGAAATACGCAGCCGGAATTCAAGCAGCAGATGAAGGACAGCGACCTTTCCGTTAACGATATGACCGCGTTCTTCGAGGAGACGCTCAAGTTCCAGTCTTACTATTCCGCGAAGGGCGAAGAATTCAAGGCCCAAGTGACCGACGAAGAGATCAAGGCCGAGTTCGACAAGGCGCCGTCCGACTACAACGTCGTCACGGTTCGCCATATTTTGATCGGGACGGTCGATCCCAATACGGGAGCCGAGCTGAAGCCCGACGAAGAGGCGGAGAAACTGGCCTACGAAGTGAAGGACAAGCTCGAAGCCGGAGGGGATTGGGAGGCTCTCGCGAAGGAATATTCCACCGACGAGGGCTCCAAGAACAACGGAGGCTTGTACGAGAACCAAGTCGCCGGAGGTTGGGTGCCCGAGTTCAAGGAAGCGGCCAACACGCAGCCGATCGGCGAGATCGGCGAACCGGTCGCCACTCAGTTCGGCTATCACGTCATCAAGGTCGAGAGCCGCGTAGAGGCGACTTCCGCGGACAAGCTGTCCGAGGAGTCCAGAGACTCGATCCAAATGCAGCTGGCTTCGACCAAGCTGAACGAATTTATTACGGCCGAGCAAGAGAAGCTGGGGATTGTCGTCACCTTGCCGGAGGAGCCTTCGGAGTCGCCAGCCGAGTCGGAAGCTCCAGCCGAATCCCCGGCCGAGTCTCCAGCCGAATCTCCGGCACAATCGGAAGCTCCGGCCGAGTCCCCTGCCGAATCACCGAGCGCCTCGCCAGCCGAGTCGCCTTCGGAGTCCGCCCAGTAAGACCGGCCAGTCCGATGAATCCGTCCGAGCTCTCGTATCGAATCGATGCGGGAGCTCGGCTTTTGTGATTTCGCAAAGTATAAAATTCGCTATCCTTTTCTGAATCGCCTCCGACATAAACGTTCCCGCCGGTCCCAAGGACGGCGTAAGCCGTTTATGCTTGCCTCGGTCCGTCTCTCCGCTTTCTTCTTCGTCTGGCTGCGCTAGAGGTTGCGTCCATCGACTTTCTCTCCATTTATGTAATAATAAATAACACAAAAATCAAAAAACAATTAAAAAGATAAAATTCACGCTATTTATGTAAGTTATATTGACACCAAAACTAACATGCCCATATAATGTCACTAACGAACGGTGGGATCAAGTAAATTGCCTAACGTTCGGAAATAGAGAGAACTTAAAACAAAGGATTGGGGAGTGGAAGGATGAAGAAGGGCAGCTGGTTAAAAGGTTTCGTCATGGTGTTGGCGGCAAGCATGGCGCTGGCAGGCTGCGGGGGCGACAAAAGCAACGAAGCGGGCGGAGAATCTTCCTCCTCGTCGGCGCCGGCGTCGAGCGCGGCGGCAAGCGAGGACAAAGTCAAGGTCGGCATTCTGCATTCTTTAAGCGGCACGATGTCGATCTCCGAAGTGACCGTGAAAAACTCGGAGCTGATGGCGATCAAGGAAATCAACGCCAAAGGCGGCGTTCTCGGCAAGCAGATCGAGGCCGTCGTGGAAGACGGAGCATCCGATTGGCCGACGTTCGCGGAGAAAGCCCGCAAGCTGTTGTCGGAAGACAAAGTCGCAACCGTATTCGGCGGATGGACGTCCGCGAGCCGGAAAGCGATGCTTCCCGTTTTCGAAGAGCTGAACGGGCTGCTCTGGTATCCCGTCCAGTACGAAGGCATGGAATCGTCCCCCAACATTTTCTACACCGGCGCAACCACGAATCAGCAGATTGTTCCTTCTATCGACTTCCTGCTTGAGCAAGGCAAGAAGAAAGTGTTCCTGCTCGGCTCCGACTACGTATTTCCGCGGACGGCGAACAAGATCATCAAGGCGCAGCTTGCCGCAAGCGGCGGAGAGACTGTCGCCGAGGAGTACACGCCGCTCGGACATACCGACTATACGACGATTATCGCGAAGATCAAGGAAGCGAAGCCGGACGTCGTCTACAACACGCTGAACGGAGACAGCAACGTCGCCTTCTTCAAGCAGCTGAAGGACGCCGGCATCACCGCCGCCGATCTGATGACCGTATCGGTATCCATTGCGGAAGAGGAGGTCAAAGGAATCGGAGCCGAATACTTGGCCGGTCATCTGGTAGCCTGGGACTACTTCCAGACGACGGATACGCCGGAGAATAAAGTGTTCGTCGAGAACTTCAAAAAGGAGTACGGCGAGGACAGCGTGACCAGCGATCCGATGGAGGCCGGCTACGTTGCGGTCTATCTGTGGGCCGCAGCGGTCGAGAAGGCGGGCTCGTTCGAGGTCGACAAGGTGAAGGAAGCGGCCAAGGGCATCGAGTTCAACGCCCCGGAGGGCAAGGTCACGATCGACGGAGACAACCAGCACATCTACAAAACGGTCCGAATCGGAGAGATCAAGGAGGACGGCCAGATCGTGGAGCTGTGGAATTCCGGAGGTCCCGTCAAGCCGGATCCCTATCTCACGACTTACGAATGGGCGAAAGGCCTGAGCGAATAAAGACGTCAGGAGTCGCGGCTTCAGCTGGGGAAGCGCTCGGTGCGAACCGGGGCTTCCCCTCGCTCGTCCGTGCCGCTGAAGGAGACGGAGGATGCGGGTATGGAGATATGGATTACACAGCTATTCAACGGGCTAAGCGTCAGCTCGATACTGCTGCTCGTCGCCCTCGGCCTGGCCGTCACGTTCGGCCTGATGAGGGTGATCAATATGGCGCACGGCGAATTTATTATGATCGGCGCCTACGGCGCGTATATGACTCAGCAAGTGTTTAGGTCGGTATTTCCCAAAGGCTTCTTCGACGCCTATTTCCCGGTCGCCCTTCTCGCCAGCTTCGTTCTGGCGTTCGCGATCGGCTGGCTGCTCGAGGTGACGCTGATCCGCTACCTGTACGACCGGGCGCTCGACAGCCTGCTGGCCACCTGGGGCGTCGGACTGATGCTGCAGCAGCTGGCGCGGACGATCTTCGGCGCGCCGAACGTGGCGGTCGCGAGCCCGACCTGGCTGGACGGGGGATGGGCGCTCATGCCCGGCGTCGTGCTTCCTTACAAACGCTTGTTCATTCTCGCGCTGGTCGCCCTATGCCTGACCGCGATGTATTTGTATATCTACCGGGGCAGCGCCGGACGGCGGATGCGGGCCGTTATGCAGAACCGGGACATGGCGGCCTGCCTCGGCGTCTCGACGAGGCGCGTGGACGCGTTCACGTTCGCCATCGGTTCCGGCATCGCGGGTATCGCGGGGTGCGCGCTCACGCTGATCGGACCGATCGGTCCGTCGATCGGCACTTATTATATCGTCGACGCGTTCATGGTGGTCGTCCTCGGCGGCGTAGGCAAGCTGGTCGGCACGGTCGCGGGAGCGCTCGGCATCGGAATATTCAATACGCTGTTCGAATGGTGGACGGACGCCTCGCTTGGCAAAGTGCTTGTCTTCCTCTGCATCGTGGCGTTCCTGCAGTGGAAGCCGATGGGGATGTTCGCAGTCCGCTCCCGTTCGCTGGACAGCTAGACGACCCAACACGAACGACTTGCGCATCGGAGGTGATCGCATTGCAATGGACGGCTTCTCTGCCGCGAAGAGCCTGGCTGCTGATCGGCTATGCCGCCGCAGCCGCCGCGCTGTTCTCGGCGCCGCTCTATCTGAGCGACTTTCGGTTAAATCTGCTTGCCAAATGCCTGGCCTTTGCGATTGTCGCTCTCGGTCTCGATCTGCTATGGGGATATACGGGCATTCTGAGTCTCGGACACGGCGTATTTTTCGGTTTGGGAGCCTACGCGATGGCGATGCACTTGAAGCTGGCTTCGAGCGGCGCCCGCATCCCCGATTTTATGAGCTGGATGGGGCTGACGAAGCTTCCCTGGTTCTGGGAGCCGTTCAAGAGCTTTGCTTTCGCGGCGGCCATGGGGCTGCTCGTACCGTCGGCGCTGGCGCTGCTGCTCGGTTTCTTCACGTTCCGGAACCGGATTCGCGGCGTTTACTTTACGATTCTGACCCAGGCTCTCGTCATCATCACGGTGACGCTGTTCGTCGGACAGCAGGCTTATACGGGTGGCACGAACGGGCTGACGGGGTATACGGTGCTGTTCGGCTACAGCCTGACGTCCTCCACGGCCAAGACGACGGCGTATCTCGCGACCGCCGTCGCGCTCGTCGCGGCGTTCGCCCTGTGCAGGTATCTGGTCAAGAGCCGCTTCGGCAAGGTGCTGCGGGCGATCCGGGACGGGGAAAACCGCACGCGGTTTCTCGGCTACGATCCGTCCTCCTACCAGATGGCGGCGTTCGCCGTATCGGCCGGGCTGGCGGGGCTGGCCGGCATGCTGTTCGTGCTGCATGTCGGCATCATCTCTCCGACGATGATGGCGATCGTGCCCTCGATCGAGCTGGTGCTGCTGGTGGCGATCGGGGGACGGGGGACGCTGATCGGGGCCGTCATCGGCGCCGTTCTTATCACCCAGGCGAAGAGTCAGCTGAGCGCGTCCTATCCGGACTTCTGGCTGTTCCTGCTGGGGGCGCTGTTCATCGTGGTGACCGTGTTCATGCCGGGAGGCATTGTCGGATTGGCGCGCCAGGCGCGCCAAGCTCTATTAAGGAGGCGAAGCGGGGATGACATCCAACTCGATTCTATCGTGTCAAAAAGTAACGGTGTCGTTTGACGGATTTAAGGCGGTGCAGGAGATGAGTCTGGAGCTGGCTGCGGGCGAGCTGAGGTTCCTGATCGGTCCGAACGGAGCGGGCAAGACGACGATGCTCGACGCGATCTGCGGCAAGGTAAAGCCGGCCGCGGGCGTCGTGGAGTTCCGCGGGCGGAAGGGCACGGTCGACGTCACGAGGCGCAGGGAGCACGAGATCGCGCAGCTGGGAATCGGACGCAAGTTCCAGACCCCTTCGATCTTCTCCGGACTGACGGTCGAGGAAAATCTGGAGATCGCCATGGCGCAAAACCGCGGCGTATGGGCGACGCTGAGAGCGTCGATGACGAAGGCGGATCGCGAGCGGATCGAGATGGAGCTGGAGCTGATCGGTCTCGCCGAGAAGAAGCGCCTGCGGGCCGGGCTGCTGTCTCACGGGGAGAAGCAGTGGCTGGAGATCGGCATGATGCTGCTGCAGGAACCGGAAATTCTGCTGCTTGACGAGCCGGTGGCGGGCATGACGGATCAGGAGACGGACAAAACCGGAGAGCTGCTGCAGGAGATCGTGCGCAAGCGGACCGTTGTCGTTGTGGAGCACGACATGGAGTTCGTGCGGAACTTCGCCAGCAAGGTGACGGTGATGCACGAGGGAAAGCTGTTGAAGGAGGGGTCGATGGACGAGGTGCAGAGAGACGAGCGGGTCGCGGAAGTGTATCTGGGCAGGAAAAGGCGGGATTACGATGCTGTCAGTTCAACAGCTTGAAGCCGGCTACGGGGAAAGCGTCATTCTGCGCGACGTGTCGCTCCGGGTGGAGCCGGGCCAGGTCGTCTGTCTGATGGGACGGAACGGCGTAGGCAAGTCGACCCTCGTCAAGAGCATTATGGGTCTGCTGAAAGCAAGGAGGGGAGAGATCTCGTTCAAGGGCGAGCTCGTGACGAGAAAAGCTCCCGGAGAGCGGGCGAGGAGAGGGATCGGGTACGTTCCGCAGGGGCGGGAGATTTTCCCTCAGCTGACGGTGTACGAGAACTTGCGAATCGGGCTCGAGGCGAGCCGAAGCCCCTCGAGGCGCCGCAGCAAGGAAGTCCCGCCGGAGGCGATCGAGAAATTTCCGATTCTGCCGACCTTTTACAAGCGGCGCGGAGGCGATCTGAGCGGCGGTCAGCAGCAGCAGCTCGCCTTCGCGCGGGCGCTGATCTCGGAGCCGGAGCTGCTCGTGCTCGACGAGCCGACGGAGGGCATTCAGCCGTCGATTGTGGACGACATTCAAGACGTTATCCGCTCCATCCGCGACGAAGGCGAGACGGCGATTCTGCTCGTGGAACAGAGCCTCGACTTCGTTCGCAGCGTCGGGGATTACTTCTACATTATGGAGAAGGGGGCCATCGTCTGGCACGGGGGGCGGGACGATCTCGACGATCCTGCCGTTATGAAGCATTTGTCGATTTAGAACGGAATTCGATAGCAAAGGGGTAGAGAGGATGCATATACCGGACGGATTTCTGGACGCGAAGACTTGCCTGGCGACCGGCGCGCTTGGCGCCGGGGCGATCGCCTACGGGTTGAAGAAAACGAGGATGACGCTGGCCCGGCCGGAGGTGCCGAAGATGGCGCTGATCGGGGCTTTTATATTCGCAGCGCAGATGCTGAACTTCCCGGTGTCGGGGGCGACCTCCGGGCACTTCCTCGGAGGGGCGCTCGCTTCGATTCTCTTCGGGCCGGCCGTAGGCGTCGTCATAATGTCGGCGGTGCTTATCGTGCAGGCGCTGGTGTTTCAGGACGGGGGGCTTACCGTACTGGGGGCCAACATTATCTGTACCGGCGTCGTCGGCTCCTACGTCGGATACGGCGTCTATCGTCTGGGCGTCGCGCTGCTGCGAGGCCGGGCGACCCGCGCGGTGACGTTCTTCGCGGCGTGGTGCTCCATCGTGGCCGCTTCCTGCGCAGTCGCGGGCCTGTTGGCCTGGTCGGGAACGTTCCCGCTAAACGTCGCGCTGACGGCCATGGCCGGCTGGCACAGCCTGATCGGCATCGGCGAGGGATTGATAACCGCATTGGCGGTTGCCTATTTGGCGGAGCGCGGCGTTTCGTTCGAAGTGCATTCCGCAGGCAAGGAGGCGCCGGCGGTATGAACGACTTTGTGAAGGAGAAGGGGAAACCGCCGGAGGACGGTCGTCCGGGCGCCTCGGCCGGAGCGGAAGCGACGACGACCAACCGGAAGCGCAGATGGCGGGTGGTGGCGATCGTGACGCTGCTGGCGGCGGGAGTCGCATCCTCCTTTGCTTCCCCCCATCCCGACGGGCTGGAGCGGGTAGCGGAGGACCACGGCTTTCTCGATCAGGCGAAGGAGCCCTCCTGGTCTGCGTGGATCCCGGACTATGAGCTGCCGGGCGTACCTTCTCCATGGCTGAGGGTCGGGCTGGCAGGCCTCATCGGAGCGGCGCTGCTGTTCGGCGTCCTGTACGGCCTCGGCAGACCGCTGGCGTCCGGGCGAAGGGAGGCTGCGGCTGCCGGTGAGCAGGACGATCGTCGCTCTCCATGAGCAGAAAGGGATTCGTCCCCTCATCGCCAAGACGTCTCATCGGCTGTGGACGGTTGCGGCGCTGCTGTGCGCGACGGTGACGATCGGGAGTCCTGCGATCCTATCGGCGGCGGGCAAGACGATCGTCGTCGCGACGCACGACGTCAATTTTGCGGCGGAATGGGCCGATCGCGCCGGGATCGGCCTGAGGACCCTTTTTGCGGGAAAGCGTAGAGATCGGAAGCCATACGGCGGAATTCGGACGTACGTCGGAGATCGCGGGTAAAGCCGGCTCTTCGGAAGGGGATAGACGCTCACAACGCCCAATACCGTGTGGGGAAAAGAGGAAATCGAACAGTGTACGTGCTAAAATAGCCAGAGGACGGATGCGAGTGCCCGGGCACCGCACCCCACTCATGAAAGCCGGATCGGAGGAACGGGCCTTGATCGGCTGGAGGATTGCACCAGTCGAGGGCGAACGCATAAGAAAATGGGAGAGGTTGAATACTACCCTTACGATTCGAGATCCCTTTTTCCGACTGTACAAGGTTCGTCATAAAGGTCGGCAGTCATTCGCGCCGGCGCCAGCAGCAGAGCGAATACATCAACGAAAGTGGGGCAACACGAGCTATGAAAGCAACCGGAATTGTACGCCGTATCGATGACCTCGGAAGAGTCGTCATTCCCAAGGAAATTCGTCGTACCCTCCGCATTCGCGAAGGGGATCCGCTGGAAATTTTCGTAGATCGCGACGGTGAAGTCATTCTCAAGAAATATTCCCCGATCGGCGAGCTCGGCGACTTCGCCAAGGAGTATGCCGAATCCTTATCCGAGAGCACGGGCCATGTGGCCATGATCTCCGACCGGGACACGTTCATCGCGGTGGCCGGCGCCTCCAAGAAGGAATATCTCGACAAGGCGATCGGCAGTGTGCTCGAAAGCTGTATGGAGAACCGCAAGATCGTTCTGGAGTCCGCGCCGGGCAGTCATGAGGTGATGAGAGACGTGTCCGAGGCGATCAGTTCGTTCGCTGCGGCCCCGATCGTGGCGGGCGGCGATCCGATCGGCACCGTCGTGCTGCTCAGCAAGGACGAATCGGTGAAGATGGGCGCGCTGGAAAGCAAGATGGTCGAGACGGCCGCCGGTTTTCTGGCGAAGCAGATGGAGCAGTAAAGCGCCTTGGCGCGCGGAAAAAAGTTTCCCGGACGGCTTATAACCGTTCTTAGGGAAGCTTTTTTGCTTTGCGGCTTTCGATTATAATCAAAGTCAAGTCACAGGATCGGGAACGGAACGCGGTTCGATCGGGGAATGGGGAATGGAAGGCCATGCGAATCGGATATGAGGCCGGAGGCGAGGGGAAGAAGGCGCTCTGGCAGGGTGCGGCCCTGCTCGGAGGCGCGGCGCTGCTGACGAAGCTGATCGGGACTCTGCAGAAAATACCGCTGCAGAACCTGGCCGGGGACGAAGCGTTCGGCCTGTATACCGCCGTCTACGCGCTGGCGGTCATGTGGATGACGCTGGCATCGGCGGGCATCCCGGCAGCTGTCAGCGCCCTGGTCGCCGAGAAGACGGCGAAGGGGGACGAGGAGGGCGCCGCCCGGGTGCTTCGCTGGGCCGGGGGGCTGCTCGGACTGCTCGGGCTGGCGGCGTTCCTCGTTCTCTGGCTGGGGGCCGGGACGTTCGCCCGTTGGATGGGGCTGGAGGAAGCCGCCCCCGCCATCCGGATGTCCTCGCTGGCGCTATTGTTCTCGCCCGTCACGGCCGTTCTGAGAGGCGATCGGCAGGGCCGGATGCAGATGGTCGGGCCGGCGGTATCCCAGCTGATCGAGCAGCTCGCCCGGGTGATCTTCATGCTCGTCGCGCTGGCGATCGCGTTAAGCGGGGCGTGGTCGGCCTCGGCTACGGCCGCCGCCGTTCACGGCGGCCTGGCGGCCGGCGCCATCGCCGGACTTCTCGCCATGGCGCGCTTCTCCGCCCGGGAAGCGCGCCGGGACAAGCCCGTCCCCGATCGGGCGGTCCGCTTCCCGGAGCCGCGAATCGCGCTGGTCGGGAGAATCGCTCGCGTCGCCTTCCCCGTCGCGGCCGCCTCGATCGTCGCGCCGCTGTTCGGGCTGATCGACGCCTTCTCCATTCCGCGTCTGCTCGATCGGGACGGGACTTGGGCGCTGGCCCAGTTCGGCGTCTACAGCCGAGGGATTGCGCTGCTGCAGCTGGTCGTTCTCGGAGCGGCGGGGGCGGCCGCCGCGCTCGTCCCCGCGTTGACGGCCGCTCGGGCGCGCGGGAACGAGAAGGAGCTCGCGAGCCGGGCGCTGTTCGCGCTTCGGCTCGCCTGGTGGTTCGGCTGCGCCGCTGCGGTCGGCCTGGCGCTGCTTGCGGCGCCGATCAACACGGCGCTGTTCGGTGACGACAACGGTTCCGCCGCGATGGCCCTCGTCGGCCTGGCCGCGGCCGGAGGCACGCTGCAGGCGGTCAGCGCCGCCCTGCTGCAGGGGTTGGGCGAGCTGCGGGCGCCCGCCGTCAACCTGGCCGCTTCCGCGCTGCTCAAGCTGTCGCTGAACGTCGCCCTCGTGCCGCAGCACGGCATCGAGGGCGCCGCGGCGGCGATGGCGATCGCCTACGCCGTCGCCGCCATACTGAACGCGCTGTCCCTGCGTCAGCGCGTCCCACTGCCTGCCCCGCGCGCGCAGCTCGCGTGGCGCTCCGCCGCTGCGCTGGCCGCGATGGCGGCCGCGGTCGCTCCGCTTGCGCTCGGCCGGGGCGGGCTGATCGCCGCCGGCCTGCCCGCGCGCGCGGCGGCCCTGCTCGTCGCCCTGCCGGGCGTCGTGCTTGGGGCCGCCGTCTTCGCCGCGGCGCTCGTCGCCTTGGGCGCCGTCGCTCCGCGCGAATGGCGCGAGGTGCCGGGTCTCTCCGGCACCCGTCTGGACCGCTGGCTGCTGCGCATCAGAACCCTGACTCATCGGGATAACCAGGAAGGATGATCCATAGATGAACAACAAACCTGCGATTACCGTCGTCGGACTCGGCTCCGGAGGAGAGGACCAGCTGACGCTGGGCACGCTGAAAGCGCTGGAGGGAGCTTCCCGCCGCTATGTGCGCACCGCCGATCATCCGGCGGTCGCCGACCTGAGGCGCCGGGATATCGTCTTCGACTCGTTCGATCGGCTGTACGAGCGCTTCGACGACTTCGAGCACGTATACGATGCGATCGCCGGAGAGCTGCTGGACGCGGCGGAGAACGATCCCGGGGAGACGATCGTTTACGCCGTGCCCGGACACCCGATGGTCGCGGAGCGGTCGGTGCAGCTGCTTCGGCAGCGCGCGCCGGAGCGCGGGGTCGAGCTGCGGCTGCTCGGGGGCGAGAGCTTCCTCGATCAGGCGTTTGCCCGTCTGGGCTTCGACCCGATCGAGGGCTTCCAGCTGCTGGACGCGTCCGAGCTGGCCCGAGAGCATCTAAGGCCGCGTCTCCATACCGTCGTCGGCCAAGTGTACGACGCGTACACCGCCTCCGAAGCGAAGCTGGCGCTTATGAACGTCTACCCCGACGATCACCCGGTCGTCGTCGGACAGGCGCTCGGGGTGGAGGGTCAGGAGCGGATCGTGCGCATTCCGCTCTATGAGCTCGACCGACTGGACAACTACGGCAACTTGACGCTCGTCTATATCCCCGCCAGCTCGGACGACCGATTGCGCCGCCGCTCCTTCGAGCGGCTTCACGAGATCGTCGCCATCCTGCGGAGCCCCGGGGGCTGTCCGTGGGACCGGGAGCAGACGCACCAGTCGATCCGGCGCAACTTCATCGAGGAGACGTACGAGGCGATCGAGGCGCTCGATCTGGACGATCCCGACGGGATGAAGGAGGAATTCGGCGACGTTCTTCTTCAGGTGCTGCTGCACAGCCAGATGGAGGAGGAAGCGGGCGCGTTCGACGTGTACGACGTCCTGGCCGAGCTGAACGACAAGCTCATCTTCAGGCATCCTCACGTATTCGGCGGAGAGAATGCGGAAGACGCCGAAGCCGCGCTCCGCAGCTGGGAGCAGATGAAGGCCGAGGAGAAGAAGCGCAAAGGGCTGGCCGAACGCCAGTCGATCCTCGACGGCGTTCCGAAGGATCTGCCGGCGCTCCCCAGAGCCTATAAGGTTCAGAAAAAAGCCGCCTCCGTCGGCTTCGACTGGCCGAGCCTGGACGGCGTATTCGACAAAATCGAGGAGGAGCTGCGCGAGCTGAAGCAGGCTGTTCGGGAGGAATCTCCGGAGCGGCAGCGGGACGAGCTCGGGGATCTGCTGTTCGCGGTCGTGAACGCGTCGCGCTTCATCCAGGCCGATCCGGAGGAAGCGCTGGCCGGCACCAACCGGAGGTTCGCGGATCGGTTCAAGTATATCGAAGAGAGACTGCGTATAAGCGGACGAACTTTTGGGGAAACTGACTTGCTAGAGATGGAAGAATGGTGGAAGCAGGCGAAATCCCGAGCTTAAGAGAGGAGGATGACTGCGAAACTCTCAACCGCGACTAAGCGAGACTACCAAACCGTTAAGTCTGCCGAATCGTAAGCCGGGCGAAATCGCGCCCGCCGGCCGATTAAGGTTCGGCGAACCGGCACATCGGCCGAAAGGACACGCAGCAGGACCAAATGCATACGAACTGAACTTAAATTTCACCTAAAATTCGCCGATTTCCCCATACTTTCTACCTATTTCGCGAAATTTTTTTGCAGAGCGGCAGGATTTTTTTAGCACCGGACAGAATAGTATCCTTGTGCATTACAAAGTCAACGTTTCCGGCGTCCCGGAAGGGTGCGGGAACGAATAAAGGTTCAATCATAGGAGGAATTCCGTACCATGAACAAAACAGATCTGATCAACAACATCGCAGAGAAAAGCGGCTTGACAAAGAAAGACGTAGAATCCGTACTGAACGGCTTCTTGGGAGAAGTCACGGACGCGCTGTCCAAAGGCGACAAAGTTCAACTGATCGGCTTCGGCACGTTCGAAACTCGCAGCCGTTCCGGCCGCGTGGGCCGCAATCCGCAAACGGGCAAGTCCATCACGATTCCAGCATCCAAGGTTCCTGCTTTCAAAGCGGGCAACAAACTGAAAGACGCTGTAAAATAAAGCATGCGTCTTGATAAATTCCTGAAGGTGTCGCGCCTCATCAAGCGCCGCACCGTCGCGAAGGACGTGTCCGATCAAGGGCGCGTCCTTCTCAATGGCAGGGAAGCCAAGCCTAGCGCGACCGTCAAAATCGGAGATGTGCTGGACATCCAGTTCGGACAGCGCACGATTACGGTGCGGATCGAACGTTTGACGGAGTCTGCCCGCAAGGAAGACGTCGCCGGACTGTACACCGTTCTGAAGGAAGAGGCCCGCAAGCGCGAGGAGGACCCTTTCGGACTGTGAGTTCGAGGAGCAGACCCGCTAATGGGGGAGGAGGAGAAGCCCTTCTCGTTTGTTGGGTCAACATATACGCACTCGATAAAATGGATGGCACATGCCGCTCCTGTCACATGGGACGGTATGCGCCATCTTTCTTTTTGATCCTTCCGGCAACGAAGAAACAGCTTAGAGCTTAAAGGGGGCGACAGCCATGTTGCCAGGCTAGCTAAGCCGTTGTCGTATGCGATCGACGGCGCGCCGTATCCTGCCGGCAACGTCTAACGGTTACAGTGGCGGTTAATCGATCGTTTTTCCGAAAAAGGAGAAGCTAACGGTTGCCACCGCGCTTATTTAGGGGTTATCGAGCGAAACGGAGCGTTTTCAGCTGAAATAGCCGCTGCTGCAACCGTTACAATCTCCATATTGCGAAAACGGCACGATTAGCGGCTCTGGCAACCGTTACGTTAGTGAGCTGGCGTAGGTTAGCGGGCTAGCGCGGGGTTAGAGAGTGTTGGCGTAGATAAGTGGGCTAGCTGGGTTAACGGATTGGCGTAGATAAGTGGGCTAGCTGGGTTAACGGATTGGCGTAGGTTAGCGGGGGTTGGCGCATAGTGTAATAACTGGAAGTCAACCGGAGAGCAGGAGGGAGCGGGAGGGAGAAACGCATGAAAAAGGATGAGAGGTGTTCAGCAAGCCGGAGCGGATCTTCGTCACCCGAGGCGCTTATCGGGCGATGGAGATCTTGGCGAGAACGCCGTTCCTGCGGATTGGCATCTCCCAGATGCAGCAGTCGACGTAGGGATCAAGGCGATCATCGGGGAAATCAGGCGCGGTGGCAAGGGGGGGAGGCGAACGGCTTCCTCTTCGGTATATTTGTTAAATGTTGTATGATAGAGGAAGGCACTTCGCGCTATCGGCGGGTCGCAATTTGAGATAAGGGAGGTATACATAGATGACTAAAGCTTACGAAATCTGGATCGGCGCCTACGGCGCCAAAAACGAGGTCGGCATCACGAGGGCGGAGCTGCTAACGGAGACGGCGGAGCTGATCAAGACGGCCGAGTACGGCAACATCGAGAATCCGTCGTTTCTGCGCGTGAACCGGCAAGGCTCCCGGCTTTACGCCGTCAGCGAGACGGAAGAGCATGCCGACGCCGACGGAGACAAGGCGGAGGGCGGGCAGTTGGCGTCCTTCCCGGTCGATGCCGACACGCGCAAGCTGGGGCCGGGGCAGTATCATCCGACCCACGGCGCGCATCCCTGCCATCTCTCGCTCTCGCCGAGCGAGGATTGGCTGGCCGTCGCCAACTACAGCGGGGAGTCCGTCATGCTGTATCCGGTACGGGAGGACGAGCGTCCCGGGCCTCCGTCGATCCGGTTCCGCCATACCGGCTCGGGGCCGAATACCGATCGGCAGCAAGGGCCTCACCCGCATTCCGTCACGTTCAGTCCGGACGGACAATACTTGCTCGTCGCGGATTTGGGCATGGACAAGCTGATGACGTACGCTCGCGATACGGAAGGCAGCGAGTGGGTCGCGCACGACGCGATCTCGCTGGAGCCGGGCGCAGGGCCGCGCCATCTTGCCTTCCATCCGGGCGGCCGCGCCGTCTATGCCGTGAACGAGCTGGACAGCACCGTTACCCGGTTTTCCTATGAGGCGGGTCGACTGACGCGGGAAGAGACGCTGTCCGCGCTGCCGCCTTCCTTCGCCGGGGAGAGCTGGTGCGCGGAGATCGCCGTTTCGCCGAACGGTCGCTTTGTGTACGTCTCCAACCGCGGACACGACAGCATCGGCGTGCTGGCGGTCGACGAGAAGTCGGGCCGGCTGAGCGCCGCGGGACACGTCTCTACGCGAGGCCAATTCCCCCGTCATTTCGCCCTGTCTCCGGACGGGCAGTGGCTGATCGCGGCGAACCAGCATTCGGATTCGGCGGTGCTGTTCCGGATCGAACCGCATTCCGGATTGCCGATCTATGCCGGGGCGGAACTTAGCGTGAGCAAGCCGGCATGCGTCTTGATCCGGTAGACGGGCTGCGGTTCTAATTTATCTCCCATGCCCATAGGCTAGTCTTAAAGTGATGGCATGGGAGGGAGCGCCGTGGAACACGCGAAGGGCGCCAAGCATCAGGAAGTCCGGATGCTGAATCGCAGATCGCTGGATATTACGGGCGTCAGCAACGTGGACAGCTTCGACAACGAGGAGTTTCTGCTGGAGACGGAATGCGGCTTCTTGACCGTTCGCGGGCAGAACCTGCATATGAAAAACCTAAGTCTCGATCAAGGGCTCGTATCGATCGAAGGGACGATTCATTCCTTGGTCTACCTGGACGGCAGCGCGGCGGGAGCGAAATCCAAGGGCTTGTTCGGGAAGTTGTTCAAGTGAACGCGGCGGCGCAAGGCATGACGATTGCGACCATGATGCTGTGCGGGCTGGCCATGGGACTGGCATTCGACGTCTACCGCGTAGCCTCCCATCGCTTCCACGTCGCGCGCTGGCTCCTTCCCGCCCTGGACGCGGCATACTGGGCGGCTGCGACTCTGGGCGTGTTCGCCGTGCTGCTGGCCGTCAATCAAGGCGAAGTGCGAATGTACGTGTTTCTCGGTCTAGGAATCGGGGTGACCGGTTATTTCGGCCTATTGAGTCCGTGGATGGTCCGCTTCACAGGCAAGCTGATCGATGTTATGAAGCGGCTGTTCCTGCTCGTATGGAAGCTCGTGCATACGCTGCTCTTCGTGCCGGCGTTCGGGATTGTCCGATTGTTGGCCAAGCTGCTGGACATTCTATTTGTGGTGACGGCCGCCGTGCTGCTATGGGCCGGCAAGCTGCTGTTCAAGCCCGTTGGCGCTCTGGGCCGCTGGCTGTGGGCGAGGCTTCTCCCCGTCAGACGGAAGCTGGCGCCCGTGGCGGACGCCTGCCGACGCTTCGTCGAGCGGCTGAGACAGATCAGAGACCTGTTCCGGAAAAAAGACTAGCGTTCGCCTCCTGTTCGTACGGCTTTGGTTCGACAGCGTTTTTGCCCGAATTGCATCGGAAGAAGGATATGTCATTTACCGTTCGTGTGCTATAATGATACCGTTATTCTCTCTCTCGGATCAGGATGCGAGAGGGCTTGGGAAGGAGGCATCGGATTGTCTTCGCGTTCAATGGCCGCGACCCCCGCTGTGACGGGCGCGCGCAGAAGGTTAAAGCTGCTGTTGTTTGTCGTGATCCTGTTTTTAAGCTGGGCCGGTTACGTACTGATAACCCAATCGGGACAGATCGACGATCGTTCGCGCCAATTGGAAGAAGCCAATCGCAAGCTCGCCGATGCCCAAGCCAGGAACGAAGAGTTGAAGCTTCAGATCGAACGCTTGAACGACGACGAATATATTGGGCAGCTTGCCCGCAAAGAACACGGACTCGGTCTTCCGGGCGAAGTGCCGATCAGGACGAAATAATGGAGAATTCCTTCCTGCCCAGCCTCCCGGGTAGTCTAACGTCTGTTGACCTTGCTTCCGCTTGTCGTTTATAATTTGCATAACCGGACGTGTATCGTCCGGGCATACTCAGGTTCAGGGAGGAACATCGGTTTTTATGGCCATCGAAGTGGGAACCAAACTGGAGGGCAAGGTTACCGGCATTACTCATTTCGGAGCGTTCGTGGACCTAACGGGCGGCGTTACGGGACTCGTTCACATCTCCGAGATTGCGGACAGCTATGTTAAAGACGTTCACGAGCATTTGAAGATTAATGACACCGTTAAGGTCAAAGTCATTAATGTGGACAAGGACGGCAAGATTGGACTGTCCATTCGTCAAGCCGTGGACAAACCGCCGGAACAGCAATACTCGCAACAAACGCAACAACGCGGACCCCGTGATCGCGGCGGTCGTCCCTCCAAGCCAGGCGGTTTCGGAAGGTCTCCCTCTTTTGATGACAAATTGTCTCGCTTCCTTAAGGACAGCGAAGAACGAATTTCTTCTCTTAAGAAAAGCACCGAATCCAAACGTGGCGGACGCGGCGGACGTCGTTCGTAAGATATAAGCAGTGCTAACACTTTTAGCCGGGCCTTGAAGGCCCGGCTTTGCTGTGTTGTCCGGAGACGAGCGGCGCCCGGCTTCACAGTCCGGACCTCGCACAGGGAAAGCTCCGCCATAGCGCTCGTCACCCGGGGTCCCGCCTCCGCCATAGCGCTCGTCACCCGGGGTCCCGCCTCCGCCATAGCGCTCGTCACCCGGGGTCCCGCCTCCGCCATAGCGCTCGTCACCCGGGTCCCGCCTCCGCCATAGCGCTCGTCACCCGGGGTCCCGCCTCCGCCATAGCGCTCGTCACCCGAGATCCGCCTCCGCCGCAGCGCTCGTCACCCGAGATCCGCCTCCCCCGCAGCGCTCGTCAGCCCGATGCCCTGCCTGGCGAAGGCCGATAGGAGCGGGCTGCTCGCCGCGCCCTTCGCCCCCATCCGGCAATCGCGCGCGGATCGCGTCTTCGCCGGAGCGGCACAGAGCGCCATCCCCCGTCGGATGAGGGCGGTTTTTCATTGTCGCAATTCGAGAGAATGCCGAGTCGCCCGCCGCGGCCGCGGCCGCCCGGCCCATGCGAGCCGAAGGGTTCGCCGATTCGCGCAGGGCTTCGCCACGGCGCCTCCGATTCTGTCGGAAAAAACTTTTCTCCCGGCAACCGTTTCTGACAAACTTCATGAAAGCCCCCGCCTATAATTAAGAGCACAATTCAATCTGGTGAATGGGGTGTGCATCATGGACAAGCCGTCCGTCGTTCCTTTCGTTCCCCGCATGGGAACGGGACCCTCTCTTGCTTCCGAACAAGGACGCAAGAGTGGGTTTCGCAACAGTTCCTCGCCGTCTTCCGGGGGAAAAACAGGCAAATCGTCGCTGCTGCTCAGATGGGGGACGGCCGTCAGAGAGCAGATGTGGGTGCTTCTGATCGTTGCGGCCGGGTTTCTGCTCGGCAGGGCGGCCATGCTGGAGGGGATCGCTCCATTCGCGGCGGCTTTCTTCGGGGTCGTGCTTTACTTGCGGAGAGATATGGCCTTCTGGGCTATGCTTTCGCTTACGGCGGGCAGCTTCTGGGCGCTCGACCCGATGCCGGCCGTCATCGTCGCGGAGATCGGCGTCATCTACGTACTCTATCGCGCTCTGGTGCTTTACGAGAAAGCCGAGCTGTCGCAAGCGCCCGTCGTCGTGTTCGCGGCGACGCTGATCGTCAAGCTGTTCGCTGTGCTGCTGGCCGAGAGCCCCGGCTGGATGCCGTATCTGTTCACGCTGATCGAAGCGGCTCTGGCGTTCGTGCTTACGCTGCTTCTCGTGCATGCGCTGCCGGTGCTGACGAGGAAGAAGCGGCCTTCAGAGCTGCGGTATGAGGAATGGGTCGGCCTGGCGATTCTGCTGGCCTGTCTGCTGACCGGATTGACCGGCTGGGAAATCTACGGCGTCGCCTTGGCCAGCGTGCTGTCCCGATATTTCGTGGCGATAAGCGCCTTCGTCGGAGGGGCGGCGCTGGGCACGTCCGCGGGCGTCATAGCCGGCATGATCCTCAGCTTGTCCAATCTGGGGGCGACAACGGAGATCGGTCTTCTGGCGTTCGGAGGACTGATGGCCGGGCTGCTGCGCGAGGGGGGCAAGGCATCCTCGTTGTTCGGCCTGCTGCTGGGCACCTCGGTGTTCGCGCTGTTCGGGGCCACCGCGTCCGATACGATGGCTTCTACGTGGGCCACGGCAGCGGCGTCGATCCTGCTGCTGTTCACGCCTCGGTCGGTGACGGAATCTCTGTCCAAATTCGTCCCGGGTACTACAACCTATGCTCAGCACCAGAAGGAATATGCCCAGAAAGTCAGAGATTTGACGGCAGAGCGGGTAGAGAAGTTTTCCGAAGTGTTCCGCCAGCTGTCTCGAAGCTTCCGCCAGATGACCCAGGCTGGGGACGAAACCGCGCCGCGCCGCGATTTCGATCACTTCGTCAACGAGGTTCATGATCGGGCCTGCGCCAGCTGTCACCGGCGAGGGCTCTGCTGGGACAGCCAATTTATTCAGACGTACAAGCTGATGACCGACATGATGACGGCAGTGGAGCAGAATCCGGATCTGATGGCGGCGCAGCTGCCGAAATCCTGGAGCCGGGTCTGCGTCAAAACGCCGCTCGTGCTCGACGTCATGAAGCGCCAGTACGAAATTTACCGTCATGATCTGCACTGGAGGCAGCAGCTGCAGGACAGCCGGTTTCTCGTCGCCGATCAGCTGTCCGGAGTGTCCCAGGTGATGGACGATCTGGTCAAGGAAATTCGTCGCGAAGCTCAGCAGATGGAAACTCAGGAGCGGCAAATCCGGGATGCCCTCGACCATCTGGGGCTGGCGATTCAAAGTATAGATATTCTAAGTCTGGAGGAGGGACATATCGAGATCGAGATGGTGCACGCTTTCCGCACCGGGTATGACGAATGCCGCAAGATGATCGCTCCGATCCTGACGGAGATTCTCGGGGAGACGGTGACGGTCAGCAGCGAGAGAACGGGAGAGCCGGCCGCGCATCTAAGCACGGTGACGTTCTCATCGGCGAAACTCTACGAGGTGGAGACGGGGGTGGCAGGGGCCGCCAAGGACGGCGATCTGCTGTCGGGAGACAGCTTCAGCATGGTGGAGCTTGGCAACGGCAAGTTCGCGGTGGCGCTGAGCGACGGCATGGGTAACGGGGTCCGGGCGCGGACGGAGAGCAGCGCGGCGCTGTCGATGCTCGAACAGCTGCTTCAATCGGGCATCGACGAGCGGCTGGCGGTGAAGTCCGTCAATTCGATTCTGCTGCTGCGCTCGCCGGACGAGATGTTCGCGACGGTGGACCTGGCTTTAATCGATCTGTACACGGCGCATGCGACGATGCTCAAGATCGGCTCGACGCCGAGTTTTATTAAGAGGGGGAGAGAGATTATTCCGATTGCGGCCAACAATTTGCCGATTGGCATTCTGCACGACATCGAGATCGATCTGCTGCGAGTGCAGCTGCAGCCGGGCGATACGTTGATCATGATGACGGACGGCATCCTCGACGCGCCGGGGCATGCGATCAACAAGGAGCAATGGATGAAAAGGGTGCTGCAGGAGCTGGACGAGGACGATCCGCAGGAAATTGCGGACTCGCTGCTCGATACGGCGCTGCGGCAGTACCCCGGCGGCGTGAAGGACGATATGACCGTGATCGTCACGCGCATCTCGCGCCATCGACCGGAATGGGCCACCTTCCGCTGGCCCGGGCTGACGAGGATGGAGCGGCCGAGGACGGTGAGCTGAACGAAATGGCGGGGAAGGGAGGGGGAGCGAGAGAGGACAAGTCGACGACGAAGCCGACTGGGATCGGGAGATCCGCAGTCGGTTTTTTTTGCGCACCAGGGCAAGCGCCATTTCCTCGGACTAAATCTCGCATTCCTTGGAGACACTCTTAGTAGATGGTAGAAAGATAGGAGGAGTGTCAGAAGATGATGAAGCAGATTTTGCTGATTACGGACGGAGGCTCGAATGTGGGAGAAAGTCCGGTCGTCGCGGCGGCTCAGGCGTACGCGGAAGGGATTACGGTTAACGTGGCCGGCGTGGTCGACGAAGGGACGATCGGGGAATTCGGATCGGCCGAGATCGCCGAGATCGCGCGGGCCGGAGGGGGCATCAGCCAGATCGTCTCGAGCCGCCAGCTGTCCAGGACGGTGCAGATGATGACCCGGCAGACGGTCGCGGGGACGATCCGCCAGGCGGTGAATCAGGAGCTCCGCCAGCTGTTCGGGGTGAACGACGTCGGAGCTCTGCCGCCTCCGAAACGAGGCGAGGTCGTCAAGGTGATGGAGGAGATGGAGGAGACGATGTCGCTGTCCGTTGCGCTGCTCATCGACGCCAGCGCCAGCATGAAGCCGAAGCTGCACGCCGTGGAGGAAGCGATCCGGGATTTGACGCTGAGCCTGCAGGCCCGAACCGGCAAAAGTCAGGTGTCGGTGTTTCATTTTCCGGGGGACTCCCAATATTCGTACTGCGTCATGGACGCCGGCTGGCAATCGAGTCCGGCCGGTCTCGGATCGCTGTTCGGCAAGATTCGCATGCGCGGCACGACCCCGACGGGCCCCGCCCTGCTGCAAGTCGTTGATTACATCCGCGAGACTTGTGGTAAAATAAGCAAAATAGAGCTTATGGACGAGCCGCAGGCTTCGGGCGGCGGGTCGAGCGAGGTGCGGAGTGACAACGTCGTCTGATCAAGAGGCATTGCCTAGAGGCTCCGTCATCCGGGGCATATGGAACGGGAAGAGCTATCGACTGGAACGGCTGCTTGGATGGGGATCCAATGGCCAGGTGTACCTGGCCTCTACGGGCGCCCGAGCCTACTGCGCGGTCAAGATCGGCCACGAAGCCGCGGAGCTTCAGGGAGAGGTGAACGTTCTCTCTTCGCTGAACCATTCCGAGAAGGGACGGCCGCCTTTTCTGCTGGATGTGGACGATGCGGTCGTCGGAGGGAAGAAGATTCCTTTCTATGCGATGAGATACGTTCCCGGCATCCCGCTGAAAGCCTATCTCAAATCGAACGGCGCGCACTGGATGGGCGTCATCGGCTATCGCCTGCTGGAGAGGCTTGCTCATCTGCATGAAGCCGGGTGGGTGTTCGGGGACATCAAGAGCGACAACATTCTGGTCGGGGAGTACGGCAGGGTGGAGCTGGTCGACTATGGCGGCGTCTCGGCGATCGGGCGCAGCGTGCGGCAGTTCACGGAAATTTACGATCGGGGATATTGGTCCGCCGGGAGCCGCGTAGCGGACCCGGCTTACGATCTGTTCGCGGTCGGCTTGCTATGGGTGCACGCGCTGGACGGCAAGCGGCTTGTCCAGCTGACCCGCACGCTGATTCCGCAGAACCGCCATCCCCGGGAGCTCATGAAGCTCGTGAGAACCAATCCCAAGCTTCAGCCGGTTGAGGGCTGGATCGAGAAGGCGCTGACGGGCCAGTTCGCCAGCACGCGCGATTCCACCCGGGAATGGCGGGAGGCGGTGCGAATCTCGCAGCTGCCGAGCCCGAACGACGACCGGGTGCCCGGTTGGATGGCGGGCCTGCTCGGCGCCGCGATCGTGCTCAGCACGACGCTGGCCGCCGTCTGGCTGCTGGATTAGAACGGCGTTTCTGGTTCGGGGATCGTCCAAGGATAGCGAGGGCGCGCCCGGCGCGATACTGCGGGGCAAAAGGAGACATAACGGTGCGACGGCATAAGGACTGGACGGAAGACATCAAGGCGCAGGCGAAGGAACAGGGCTGGTGGCGGGCAGGGAGCGCCGTGATTGCGGCGGTCTCCGGCGGCCCGGATTCGATGGCGCTGCTTCATCTGCTGAAGGAGATGGCGAAGACGGAGCCGATGCGACTCGTCGCGGCTCACGCGAACCATCAGTTTCGGGGCGAGGAGTCCGACGCGGAAGCGGAGCTGGTGCGCAGAACGGCGGCGGAATGGGGGATCCCCCTCGAGACCGCGTCGCTGGGCATGCCGCAATACATCGAGGAGACGGGGGAGAACGCGCAAAGCGCGGCCAGGGAGAAGCGGTACGCTTTCCTGCGCGAAGCCGCCCGCAAGCACGGCTCCCCCTATGTGCTGACCGCTCATCACGCCGACGATCAGGCCGAGACGGTTCTGATGAGAGTCATCCGGGGAACGGGCGTCGGCGGTCTGGCTGGAATTCCCAATCGCAGGCGGGAGGATCGGTTGGAACTGATTCGGCCCCTGCTGCGTATAACCAAATGTGAGCTTCTGGATTATTGTAAGCGAAACGGGGTGCCTTACGCGGTCGACAGCAGCAATGCCGATCGGCATTATTTTCGCAACGCCGTCCGGCTTGACTTGATCCCGGTTTTGGAGCGGTACAACCCGCGCCTTAAGGAATCGCTGGCCAGATTGGCCGACATGGCGGCGGCGGACGACGATTATATGGAAGAGCAGGCCGCTCGCGTTTTCCGCGAAGCGGTGACCCCTTCGGGGGACGGCTTCCGGTTGGAGCGACGACGGTTCCGCGGCCTTCACGTCGCTTTACAACGCAGATTGATTAAATTAATATTAAACTGTTCTGCGAACCCGCGCCAAATGCTGGATTTCCGCCAAGTGGAGGAAATGCTGGAGGCCTTGTCGCAGGAGAGCCCCGCATCGGTCCGGTTGGACATCGGCGACGGCTGGACGCTGATCCGGGAATACGACGAGACGTACATCGGACCCGGACAGCTGGAGACGGCGCATTTTGCGTATTCGGCCGACGAGGGAACCTCCGAGGTCGCGATCCCCGAGACGGGAGGGCGCATTCGCCTGGAATGGCTGGACGGCGCCGTGCATGGCGCTTCCGGCAGTCGCAACGAAGCCTGCTTCGACGCGGACGAGGTTCGCTACCCGCTTCTGATTCGCAGTCGGATGACGGGGGATACGATGCGGCCGTACGGACTAAACGGCACCAAAAAAGTGCAAGATATGTTCGTCGACGCCAAAGTGCCGCGCTCAAAGCGCGACAGGCTGCCGCTGCTGGCGGACGCCGACGGACGCCTGCTGTGGATTCCCGGATTGCGGCGGTCGGATCACGCTCTGGTTCTCGAGGCTACCCGAACGACGCTTCGCGTAACGTACGAGACGGAAAACTAGGGCATGATCGGAGTAAAGCCATCATACCGTGTAATAAATCTCGCTGGGAGGCACCTTCTTTGCAAAACGACATTCAAGAAGTTCTGTACACGCAAGAAATGATTCAGCAGAAGGTACAAGAGTTGGGCGCGGCGATCAGCCGCGATTATGAAGGACGCAATCCGCTTGTTATCTGCGTATTGAAAGGCGCTTTTATTTTTATGGCGGACTTGTCCAAAAACATCTCCATCCCCATCGAACTGGATTTTATGGCGGTATCGAGCTACGGCAATTCCACGAGGTCGTCCGGTGAAGTCAAGATTATTAAAGATTTGGACGCTTCCGTTGAAGGTCGCGACGTGTTAATCGTCGAAGACATTATCGACAGCGGATTGACGCTGAGCTATTTGATCGACGTACTGGAACGCCGGAACGCGCTGTCCGTCAACGTCGTGGCCCTGTTCGACAAGCCGGGCCGCCGGACGGCAGACCTAAACGCGGACTATACCGGCTTTACCATACCGGATGCCTTCGTCGTCGGCTACGGGCTCGATTACGCGGAGAAATACCGCAATCTTCCCTATGTCGGGGTGCTGAAACCGGAAATTTATTCGAGCTGAGCCGCAGATGCCGTCTCACTTGGATTGGCAAGACAGGCTATGGTAAAATGATGTGAGCGTGTCGAGAGGAGGTCGGGGATGAATCGGTTCATCCGGAACACAGGGTTTTACTTACTTATTTTTTTGGTGACTGTCGGGATCGTTCAATTTTTTATCGGCAAACAAGACACAACCAGGGAACTGAGCTACAACGAGCTCGTCACGGCCGCGCAGCAAGGCAACGTGCAGACGATGACTTTGCAGGTTCAGAACGGGACCTACTTCGTTACCGGCGAATTCAAGCCTAAAGCCGGTGAAGAGAAGGGCGAAGCTTTCGCAGGCCGAGCACCCCTGGCTGATTATGTACCGGAGCTGTTTACGAACCTCGGGATGGAGAACAATTTCGAGGTATTATCTAAGAAAATGCCGGGGCAGAGCTTCTGGCTGACCTTCCTGACTTCCATCATTCCGTTCATCATCATGTTCGTACTGTTCTTCTTCCTGATCAATCAGGCGCAGGGCGGCGGCGGCAAGGTGATGAATTTCGGCAAGAGCCGAGCCCGTCTTTATAATGAAGAGAAAAAACGGGTGACGTTCGAGGACGTAGCCGGAGCGGACGAAGAGAAGCAGGAGCTCGTCGAGGTTGTCGAGTTCCTGAAGGACCCACGCAAATTCGCCGCAGTCGGCGCCCGCATCCCGAAAGGGGTGCTTCTCGTAGGCCCTCCGGGAACCGGTAAAACGCTGCTGGCTCGCGCCGTGGCGGGGGAGGCGGGCGTGCCGTTCTTCACGATCTCCGGTTCGGATTTCGTGGAGATGTTCGTCGGCGTCGGCGCATCCCGCGTCCGGGATTTGTTCGAGAACGCCAAGAAAAATTCGCCTTGCATCATCTTCATTGACGAGATCGACGCTGTCGGCCGTCAGCGGGGCGCAGGCCTCGGCGGCGGGCACGACGAGCGCGAGCAGACGTTGAACCAGCTGCTCGTCGAGATGGACGGCTTCGGAGCGAACGAGGGCATCATCATCGTCGCCGCGACCAACCGTCCGGACATTCTCGATCCGGCTCTGCTGCGTCCGGGACGCTTCGACCGGCAGATTACGGTCGACCGTCCGGATGTGAAGGGACGGGAAGCGGTGCTGAAGGTTCATGCCCGCAACAAGCCGCTGAGCAAGGACGTCAAGCTCGGCACGATCGCCAAGCGGACGACCGGATTTACCGGAGCCGATCTGGAGAACCTGTTGAACGAAGCGGCGCTGCTCGCCGCTCGCCGCAACAAGAAGGATATCGCAATGGTCGAGGTCGACGAGGCGATCGACCGGGTCATCGTCGGCACCGAGAAGAAGAGCCGCATCATCAGCGACCGCGAGAAGCGCATCGTCGCTTACCACGAAGCGGGTCATACGATTGCGGGCTACTTCCTGGAGCATGCCGATACGGTTCACAAGGTGACGATCATCCCGCGCGGCAAAGCCGGCGGCTACGTCATCATGCTGCCTAAGGAAGACCGCATGCTCGTGACCAAGCAGGAGCTCCTCGATAAAGTGACGGGGCTGCTCGCCGGCCGAGCGGCCGAGGAGATCTTCATCGGAGAGATCGGAACCGGCGCGTACAGCGACTTCAAGCAGGCGACGAGCATCGTTCGCGCGATGATCATGGAATACGGAATGAGCGAGAAGCTCGGAACGATGCAGTTCGGCAATTCGCAAGGCCAGGTTTTCCTCGGCCGCGATATCGGGCACGAGCAGAACTATTCCGACAAGATCGCTTACGAGATCGACCAAGAGATGCAGAGCATTACGCGCGCCTGCTACGAGCGGGCGAAGCAGCTGCTGACCGAGAAGAGCGAGGAAATGCATCTGATCGCGAAGACGCTGCTGGAGGAAGAGACGCTCGATCTGGATCAGATCAAGTCGTTGATCGAGAAGGGCGCTCTCGTTCAGGAGGACGGAGAAGGCGGGTCGAATTCGGAAGAATCCCAGGCCGAGCCGATCGTCGATACGATGGGCAACGTCAAGGTCCGGATTCATACCCGGGAAGACGACGAACCGCTGACCAAGGGACTGGATCTCCGCAAGGACGAAGGCGGGTCCGAGGATCCGAAGTAAGCTTACGCAACACGGGATGCCTCCGCGCACAATCAGCGTGCGGAGGCATCCCGTTTTTTTGGGTGATCAGAAAGGATAAAATTCGCTATCTTTTCTGAATCACCTCCGAAAAAACGCGATTCTGCGTCTAGAGGAAGCCGAAGCGTTTTTGCTGGGAAAAAACCTGAAGAGATGAATTGACAGTGCTATCCGGCAAGTGTAAATTAAGTGTTAATGAACGAAGTCCTTTTCGTCCAAAATAAAGACAGCATTCCCGCCGTGCTTGTGCATTGATTCACAAACAACGGGCAGTCAAGGGAGGAGAATTCGCATGGAGGCCCTGGCCTTGGAGCGTAAAGCCGAGCAGAACCGCGAACTGCGCGAAAGGCTAATGCAGCTCAAGAAGGAACGCAACGCTATTATACTCGCCCATTATTATCAGCGAGATGAAATACAGGAGGTCGCGGACTTCCGCGGAGATTCCTTTCTCCTCGCACAGAAGGCTGCCTCTACGGACGCCGACGTCATCGTGTTCTGCGGCGTTCACTTCATGGGAGAGAGCGCCAAGATTCTCGCGCCTCATAAGACGGTGCTCGTTCCGGACGAACGCGCGGGCTGCCCGATGGCCGACATGGTTAACCCGATCGGCTTGCGGGAGCTGAAGGCGAAGCATCCGAACGCGAAGGTCGTCACGTATATTAACTCCTCCGCGGACGTGAAGGCTGAGACCGACATCTGCTGTACGTCGGCGAATGCGGTGAAGGTCGTGAATTCGGTCGACGCCGACGAGATCATCTGGTGTCCGGACAAAAATCTGGGCCATTACGTCTCCCAGTTCACGGACAAGAAGATGATCATCTGGGAAGGCTACTGCAACACCCACGACATGCTGACGATCAAGGATGTCGAAGAGATGCGGGCGAAATATCCGAATGCGCAGTTCGTCGTTCATCCGGAATGCCGTCCGGAAGTGGTGGAGATGGCCGATTTCGTGGGCAGCACGACCGGCATTCTGAAGTACTGCCGCGAATCGAGCCATGACGAGTTTATCGTCGGGACGGAAGACGGCACGGGCTATCAGCTGCGGCTCGACAGTCCGAACAAGAAGTTCCATTTCGCTTCGAAGTTCCTCGTGTGTCCGAACATGAAGGTGAACAACCTGAAGAAGGTCGTCAAGGCGCTGGAGACGATGCAGCCGGAAATTTACGTGCCGCAGGACGTTGCGGACAAAGCCCGTTTATCGCTGGAGCGCATGCTGCTGGTCAAGTAACCGACCGGCCGCTTGCGCTACTCTATTGTCGGAGTGGGAGACGAATACCATTATGATTCCGCGATACGTTGTCGATTTTGATCTGGACAAGCTTCCTCGCGTAGAGACCGACGTGATCGTGATCGGGGCCGGCATCGCCGGCCTTTTTACGGCTCTAAAATCAAGCGAGACGAACCGCGTTCTGATGATCACCAAGAAGTCGTTGTTCGATAGCAACACCCGCTATGCGCAAGGCGGCATTGCCGCCGTCATGTCCGACGAGGATTCTCCCGAATTTCTCGCCCAGGATACGCTGATCGCCGGAGCCGGCTTATGCGAGAAGGCGGCGGTGGACGTACTTGTGCACGAAGGCCCGCAGGGCGTGCAGGAGCTGATCCGCTACGGGACGATGTTCGACGAGGAAGACGGGCATTACGCCTTGACCAAGGAAGGCGCTCACAGTCAGCGGCGCATTCTGCATGCGAACGGAGACGCCACCGGCTACGAGATTGTTCGCGCTCTGGCGGAGAAAGTCAAGACGTCCGGCATCGAGCTGTGGGACGACCACTTCGTGCTGGATCTGCTGACGGAGAACGGGGAGTGTCGGGGAGCGCTCGTACAGAAGCCCGACGGGTCGCGGGTCGCCGTATTCGGCAAAGCGACGATTCTCTGCACGGGCGGAGTCGGACAGTTGTATCGCTATACGACCAACCCGGAGGTGGCTACCGGAGACGGGGTCGCTATGGCCTATCGGGCAGGCGCGGAAGTTCGCGACATGGAGTTCAACCAGTTCCACCCGACCTCCCTCTGCTATCCGGGCGCGCCGAGGTTTCTGATCTCGGAAGCCGTCCGCGGCGAGGGCGCTTATCTGAGGAATATTCGCGGCGAGCGCTTCATGGAGAACTACCATCCGCAGCTGGAGCTCGCGCCGAGAGATATCGTGGCCAGAGCGATCGTCAGCGAGATGGAAGCGACCAAGTCCACTTACGTGTATATCGATATTACGCACGAGACGCCGGAGCGGATCCGCTACCGGTTTCCGACGATTCACGAGTATTGTCTGAAATTCGGGCTCGACATGACGACGGACTGGATTCCGGTCGCCCCCGCCGCGCATTATATGATGGGGGGCGTCAAGACGGACCTGAACGGCGAGACGAGCATCGGCCGATTGTTCGCTTGCGGAGAAGCTTCCTCGACGGGCGTGCACGGCGCGAACCGTCTGGCCAGCAATTCGCTGTCGGAAGCGATCGTATTCGGACAGCGGATCGTGAACGCGATCGGCAAGCTGCCGGAGCGGCGGACCGTCGCTCATAACGGACCGGCCCCGGATCGCCATGCGACGGTGACGGGGACGCTGATCGAGAGAAGGCTGAAGCTTCAGAAGACGATGGTTCGTTATGTCGGTCTGCGCAGAGATCGCTCGGGGCTGTTAAAAGGGCTTGAAGACTTGAAGAAGCAGCTTCCGCTCTTTCAGATGAATCTGACCAAGAGAGAGGAACTGGAATACGCGAATCTGCTGACGTGCGCCCTGCTCGTCGCCGAGAGCGCGCTGCATCGCGAAGAGAGCCGGGGCGGGCATTACCGCGAGGATTATCCCGACAGGGATGACCTGAACTGGCGGGTGCATACGATATTGCAGCGGGAAAAAGGGATTCGCACAGAAAGGGTCGACAACAATGTTTGAACGGGAAAGCGATTGGGCGATCGGCGGTCCGGCCGTCCGTGCGGTCAAGGAGCAGCTTCGCGCCTGGCTGGAGGAGGACATCGGCTCGGGAGACGTGACGACGATGTCGACGGTTCCGCAGGGCCACCGCTCCAGAGGCATTATCCATGCCAAGCAGAAGGGCGTGCTCGCGGGCATTCCGCTGGCCTGTCTCGTATTCGAGACGGTCGATCCGGATTTGAAGTTCGAAGCGCTGGCCTCGGACGGGGATCGCGTGGAACGGGGCGCCGTGCTGGCGATCGTCGAAGGCTCTTCGCACAGCATCCTGACGGGGGAGCGGCTGGCGCTGAACCTGCTGCAGCGGCTGTCGGGAATCGCGACGAAGACAAGCGAGTATGTCGCCGGAGCGCAAGGAACGCCGGTCCGAGTGACCGATACGCGCAAGACGACTCCGGGTCACCGCACGCTGGAGAAATACGCCGTTCGGGTCGGCGGCGGGTTTAATCACCGATTTGGCTTGTACGACGCGGTTATGATCAAGGATAATCATATTAAGGCGGCGGGCGGCATCGCGGCGGCCGTTCAGAGCGCGAAAGCCCGCATCCCCCATACGATGATGATCGAGGTGGAGGCCGAGTCGCTCGCTCAGGCGCGGGAAGCGGTTCGGGCGGGCGCCCACATCGTCATGCTGGACAACATGGGCACGGACGCCATGGGCGAGACGGTGAAGGCGCTGAAGGAAATGGCGCCTCATATCGTCGTAGAGGCGTCGGGCGGCATTACGCCCGAGCGGATCAGCGAGATCGCCCGCTGCGGCGTCGACGTCATCTCCGTCGGCAGCCTAACCCACTCCTTTCAGGCGCTGGACATCAGTCTCGATCTGAACGAGAAAAAAGCGGGAGGTGCGCCATGATTCTCGTCGTCGACGTCGGCAATACGAACATCGTGTTGGGGCTGTACAGGGATCGCGAGCTGACGCGCCATTGGCGCTTGAGCACGAATCGCTCCGCAACGGTGGACGAATACGGCGTGCTGATCCACAATCTGTTTCAGATGGCGGGAGTGCGGGCGGAGCAGATCGAAGGCGTCATTCTGTCCTGCGTCGTTCCTCCGCTGATGAATACGCTGGAAAGGCTGTTCGAGGCTTATGTAGGCAAGCAGGCTCTCGTGGTCGGACCCGGCATCAAAACAGGGCTGAACATCCGTTACGAGAACCCTCGAGAGGTCGGGGCGGACCGCATCGTCAATGCGGTGGCGGGGATCGAACAGTACGGAACCCCGCTGGTCGTCGTGGATTTCGGGACGGCGACGACCTTCGATTACATCGATGCGACCGGCGCCTACCTGGGAGGCGCGATTGTTCCGGGCATCGGCATTTCTGCGGAGGCGCTGTATCAGAGAGCGGCGAAGCTGCCGCGAATCGAGCTGTCCAAGCCGAAGACGGTCATCGGCCGCAATACGGTAGCGGCCATGCAATCGGGCATCATCTACGGATATGCGGGCCAGGTGGACGGAATCGTGAAGCGAATTTGCCAGGAGTTCGGCGTGCAGCCGAGAATCATCGCCACCGGAGGCTTGGCCGAGCTGATCGCCGAGGAGTCGGAGACGATCGAGACGGTCGATCCGCTGTTGACGCTGGTAGGCTTACGAATCGTATACGAACGCAACAGGTCATCATAGAAGGGTCGGACGGATAGATCCAGGTTCCGCCGAGGGAGGTTGCATAAGATGGCTTTAAAGGATGAAATGGTACGCGGCACCGCATGGGACGGCGGCTTGCGGGTGTTCGCCGCGCGAACGACGGCGCTCGTATCGGAGCTGCAGCGCAGGCAGGATACGTTTCCTACGGCGACGGCCGCGCTCGGACGGACGGCGACGGCTGCGGCGATCATGGGCATTATGCTGAAAGACCGGGAGAAGCTGACGGTGCAGGTGAAGGGGGACGGCCCGATCGGCCAGATCGTGGTCGACGCCAATGCGGCGGGCGAGGTGAGAGGCTATGTCGACAACCCGCACGTTCATCTGCCCAGCAACCGTCAGGGGAAGCTGGACGTGGCCGGAGTTGTCGGCCGCTCGGGGCAGCTTCATGTGACGAAGGATTTGGGGCTTAAAGATCCTTACCGGGGAAGCGTGCCGATTCTCTCCGGCGAGATTGCCGAGGATTTCACCCTCTATTTCGCGGAATCCGAGCAGACGCCTTCGGCTGTAGGTCTAGGCGTGCTCGTCGGTACGGACAATACCGTACTTCATGCCGGGGGCTTCGTCGTGCAGGTGATGCCCGGACTTGCGGAGGAGCGCCTCGGTCGTCTGGAGCAGGCGGTGGCGGCTATGCCTCACGTGACGACGCTGCTCGATCAGGGAGAGACTCCGGAAAGCTTGCTGCGCTTTCTGGTGGGAGACGACCTGACGATTCATCAGACGGTCGAACCGGTATTCCAGTGCTACTGCTCACGGGAAAGATTCGAGAGGGCGCTGATCACCATCGGCAGGCACGAGCTGAGAAGCATCATCGACGAAGACGGAGAGGCGGAGCTGCACTGCCACTTCTGCAATGAGAAATACTTGTTCGACAGGGACGAACTGGAGGCGCTCTATCGCCTCGCGGATCGCGATTAAAAGAAGGGATGATCCTTAAATGAGGGAGACGATACGGCATCTGCCGCCGCTCGTACTGATGGCCCTCTTAGCGACGCTAATGATCGCATCAGGCTGCACCAAGGACGACCAGGGGATCGTCTCGGAAGATCGCGAGCCTTCCAAGTCGGCTGCCGGCGGAGACGACGCGGTCGCCACGGTCGGGCAGTCGACGATTACTCGCCAACAGTTGCTCGAACGACTGTTGGCTTCTTACGGTTCTCAGACGCTCAGAAGCATGATGCTGGCGAAGGCCGTAAGCGAGGAAGCCGCGGCCGCAGGCATCGAAGTGACGGACGAAGAGCTGGAGCAAGAGATCCGGTCGATCAGCCAGGGCTACGAGGACGAAGCTGAGTTCTACCGCTCCATGGAGGAGCAGCTGGGCATGAGCCGGGAAGACGTGAGAGAGGACGCGCGCTACCGGCTGCTGCTGGAGAAGCTGACCACGTACCGCGTTCAAGTGTCGCCCGAAGAGGTCGAGCGGTACTTAGAGGAACATTGGGCGGAATACCAGCCGCTTCGGAAATACCGGCTCTCTAAAATCGTCGTTCAGACGGAGGAATTAGGAAGAGGGCTTATGGAGAAGCTGGGTCAGGGAGACGATTTTGCGGAGCTGGCCCGGACGTATTCCATCGACGAGTTCACTTCGGATCAAGGCGGAGAAGCGGGGTGGATCGAGTCGAACGATCCGTTCGAAGCCGCCTCCGTGCTGGAGCAGGCTTCGCGGATGGGAATCGGCGACGTCGCGGGTCCGCTGCCGACCGATCAAGGGTTCGCGATCATTCGGCTCGAAGGCGTGAGCGAAGAGAAGATCCGCTCGGACGAGGACATCAGGCTCGAAGCCAGGAGACAGGTTGCGCTGAGCAAATCCGTCCCGGCCGGCGAGATGGAGCGTGCGCTTCTGGAGAAACACCGGGCTGTCGTTCTGGATCGATCTCTAGCGCCCTGACGATTTTGAATCCGCTGTCCACCAGCTATTGACAATCCTCTCGGCGGTCTGCTAAGATGAAGTCAGACTGAAAACCGACTGTTTTAGTCGGATTAAGAAATCAGGGCGCCTAGCCGCTATTCTGTAGGAGGGAACAACTTTAATGGCCAAGATTGTTCAGAACGTGACCCAATTGATCGGCGATACGCCGCTCGTGCGCTTGAACCGCGTCGTGCCGGAAGGAAGCGCGGAAATCTACGTAAAGCTTGAATACCAGAACCCGGGCGCCAGCGTGAAGGATCGCATCGCGGTCAGCATGATCGAGGAAGCGGAGAAACAAGGAATCATCAAGCCGGGCTCCAGCACGATCGTCGAGCCGACGAGCGGCAACACCGGGATCGGTCTGGCGATGGTCGCCGCCGCCAAAGGCTACCGCGCGATCCTCGTAATGCCCGAGACGATGAGCTTGGAGCGCCGCAACCTGCTTCGCGCTTACGGGGCCGAGCTAGTGCTGACTCCAGGGTCTGAAGGCATGAACGGCGCCGTTAAGAAAGCGGAAGAGATCGTGAAGGAAAACTCGGACTATTTCATGCCGCAGCAATTCAAGAACCAAGCCAACGTGAAAATTCACCGCGAGACGACCGGACCCGAGATCGTTGAAGCGATCAACTCCTATGACGGCAAGATCGACGCTTTTGTCTCCGGCATCGGCACCGGCGGCACGATCTCCGGCGCAGGCGAAGTGCTGAAGCAGAACTTCCCGAACATTAAAATCTACGCGGTCGAGCCTGCGGCATCCCCGCTTCTGTCCGGCGGCGGCCCTGGCCCCCACAAGATTCAAGGAATCGGAGCGAACTTCATCCCGGAGATTCTGAACCGCGACGTCTATGACGGAGTTCTTACGGTCGAGAACGAGGAAGCGTTCGAGACGGCTCGCACCGTCGCCAAGAAGGAAGGCCTTCTGGTCGGCATCTCTTCCGGCGCGGCGATCTTCGCTGCGCTTAAGGTAGCGAAGGAGCTCGGCGAAGGCAAGCGCGTCGTAGCGGTCGTACCGTCCAACGGCGAGCGCTATCTGAGCACGCCTCTGTTCAACTTCGAGAACTAATCGATACCGTTTCGGTTGACGAACGCTATCGAACAGACATGCGACTCCGTATCCGCACGCCGGATACGGAGTCGTTTTTTTTCGTATCCTACTCTGAATCACCTCCGACAAAAACGCGCGATTCTGCGTCTAGAGGACGCCGAAGGCGTTTTTGCTGAATAGTTCGGAACAGATCTCTCCGTATTCCATTGGCAGTAATTCTCCTTTTCATTCCCGGGCCAATGTGCTTATAATGGGGTTCAATCGAGCAGCCAGCCAAAAGACCGGACGGCAGGGAGGGGACGACAATCGGAGAATGGCTATTAAAGCTGGTTATGAACCGCAAGTTTTTTACGAAAATTTTCATCTCGATTTCGATCGTTTCGTTTATCGGCGTTTTTAGTGTCGCTTTCGTCTATCAGGTTTATTTCAAGGAAGCGTTGACCGGCAGCGAGATGTACCGTGTGCAGCGTTCGATCGATCAGGCGGCGCTCAATCTGGACAACCAGCTGTACCGTATCGTGAACAATGTGCACTATTTCTTCGAGTATTCGGGGAACGGCAACCGGCTGATGGCGGTCGGGACCGGGGACGCGGCTGGAGCGGCGGCGGACCGGTCGTGGGCGGAAAATACGCTTGGCGCGTTCCGTCTGCAATACTCGAGCGAGATCGAATCGGTGTTTTTTCTGCTGAGGGACCGAGCGGACGGAGAGGAGACGCTGCTGCACGACGAAGACTTGAGTCCCGTTCCCGAAATGGATTACCGCAGCCAGAGCTGGTATCGCGATTTCAGGAACGGAACGACGAGCTTCTGGTCTCAGCCGACGGACGAGCTGCTGTTTTTTCAGGACCGTTCGCCTACGACGATTTATTTTACGCTCAGCCGCTATGACGTGGAAGGAAGGGACGGCGTGCTCGTCGTGAGGCTTAACGGCAAGATGTTCAGCGACGCCTTCCGCTTGCTGGCGACGACCGACTTGAACATCGAGCTGCGCAACGAGGAGGGCCGCATCGTCTATACCTCGTTCGGCGAAAGGCGCGAAGCGAAGGATGAAGGAGATCTACTGATGGAGTCGCCTCTCGCTTACAGCGGCTTTCAGGTTCAGGCCCACATTCGCAAGCAATCGATTACCGAAGCGGTTCGCAAGGTTCAGAACGTGCAGCCGTATATCGTCGCGCTTATTCTGGGGATGACGTTGGTCATTTCGATCGTGCTGTCGCTGTCGCTCGTGCGCCCGGTCAAAAAACTGCTGCGCCTGATGAAGAAGGCCGAGCTCGGCGACCTCGACGTTCGGTTCTACGGGCGGTATTCGGACGAGGTGGGCATTCTCGGCGCCGGCTTTAACCGGATGCTGGAGAACATGACCGATTCGATCGACAAGGCGCACGCCGCGGAGATGGACAAGATTAACGCGGAGATGAAGCAGAAGGATGCGACTTTGCTGGCTATGCAAAATCAGATCAATCCGCATTTTCTGTACAATACGCTCGAGGTGATCAACTGCCAGGCCATCATCCACGAAGTGCCGAGCGTCAGCCGAATGAGCAAGGCGCTGGCCGATTTTTTCCGCTATTCGATCGACAGCGCTAAGGTCGAGGTGCCGCTCGGTGTCGAGCTGTCGCATGTGAGCACTTACCTGGACATTCAGCTCGAGCGTTATCCGGCGATCGAGACCGATCTGGACGGTCTGAAGCCGTTTCATTCGTTCCCGATCGTCAAGCTGACGCTGCAGCCGATTGTGGAAAATGCGTTTCTGTATGCGTTCACCGGGGAGCGCGACTATTATTTGCGCATTCGAGGGGAAAATGTGGATGAACGGTCCTATGCTATTCATGTGGAGGATAACGGAGAAGGGATGGACGAGGCGTCGCTCGCGCGGCTGAACCGGCTGCTCGAAGCCGGCGGCGAGCCGGAGGAGCGGGAGAGCGGTAGCCGGACGGGCATCGGCCTGCTGAACGTGCAGCACCGGATCCGTCTTCGTTACGGAGCGCCGTTCGGCTTGCGGCTCGGCGAATCGATGTCCGGCGGCCTGCACGTCCGGATTCTGCTGCCAAAGGAGGGAAGAAACCATGAAGATTCTGATCGTTGACGACGAGCCCGTCATTCGCAAGGGCGTAATCAAGCTGCTCGGCGCCAGCCCCGTCGCCTTCTCCGAGATCGAGGAGGCGCGCAGCGGGGAAGAGGCGCTTCGGCTGATCGAGGGCGGTAAGCCCGATCTGGTCATGACCGATATTCGAATGAGCGTGATGAGCGGCCTCGATTTGATCGAGCGAATTCGCGCCGTGGATGCGGGGATCGAAGTGATCGTGCTGACGGGCTACGCCGAATTTCATTATGTCCAGAGAGCTTTGCGCAATCAGGTGTCCGATTATTTGCTCAAGCCGATTACGCAGGAGAGCTTAAACGAGGTGCTGGCCAAAACGATGCTGAAGGACCCGGCCAAATGGGCTTCGCAAATCGATCTGGCCGACATCCGCGCGATGACGGGGACGGCGGCCGCTCTGGTCAAAAGCGTTCTGGCGGAAAACCGGGACGAGATGCGCGCCCGGCTTGCCGAGTGGTTTGCTTTCTGCAGGGACAAGGGGTATTCCTTTACCGAAATGAAACGCGTTATGGCCCATCTGGAATTGCTGTTCCGCTCCGAGCTTGTGCTGATCGTCAAAGATCGGCCGGGCGGAGGGTCGGCCGACCTGCAGCGGAACGCCGCGTCGGTCGATGAATTGTTCGAGAATTGGGAACGGTACTTGGTAGGCCAAAGCGCGTCGATCGCCGATAAAAGGTCGCCCCGCAACAAACGGGTCGTAGAAGACGCGATCCGGTTTATCGGGGAGGAGTACGGAAACAGCGGGCTTAATCTGCAGCTGATCGCGGATCGCGCGGGCGTCAGCCCCGCCTACATGAGCAAAATTTTTCGCGAAGTGATGGGCAAACCGATCACCCAGTATATTAGCGAATTCCGGCTTGAGGCGGCAAGGCGCATCATCGTCGGGCGTCCCGAAACGAAAATCTCGGCCGTTGCGGAAGAATGCGGGTTCAGCGATTATCCGTATTTCTCGAAAATATTCAAGAAGACGTACGGCGTATCCCCGCTGGAATATAAAGAGAAGAACTGACCTATAAGCCTCTCGTGTGTCACAAACCTTGACATCAAGGTTTGTTTTTTTAGCGATTTAAGCGTTTTCGGTTTTTTGAAGACAAGAGTCGGTGTCAGAATACATTGTTGAAAACTCTTTCAATCCGTAAACTTTGGCATGTGAACGATAAATGATGTGAGGTTACATCAAGAGAAGGAGAGATCGTCAATGACAAAACGAATGATGCAGACGGCAATCGTCGGCCTGCTGACGGTATCGCTCGCGGCCTGCGGCTCGGGCGACAATGGAGGCGCTTCGCCGTCCGCGTCGGCTCCGGCCGCTTCCGGAGGGGCCAGTCCTTCCGCAAGCGCATCGTTGGGTACGCTGGCCGGCTGGGGGAGTTCGATCAAAAGCGAGTACGACGGAACAGAGATTAAACTGGCTTTTGCCAGCCATCCGTCGACGGACGCTTTCCAGAAGATGACGAAGCAGTTCGAAGAGCTGACCGGCATTTCCGTTAAGTGGGAAGTGATGGAGGAAGGCTACCTGAAGAATAAGCAGTTGCTCGATTATACAGGCAAAACCGGAACGTACGACGTGCTTATGGTCGACGGCTTCTGGATGAGCGAATACGGCGCCAAAAAAGTCGTCGAGCCGCTCGACGGCTACCTGGCCGACGCCGCGCTGACGCCGGAATGGTTCGATTACGAGGATATCGTTCCCGCCTACCGCAACGGGATCAGCAAATACGACGACAAGACGTACGGCATTCCAACGGCGGGAGAAACGCGCTTCATCGCGTACCGTACCGACCTGTTCGAGAAATACGGCAAGGAGCCGCCGAAGACGATGGACGAGTTCCTGGAGCTCGCGCAGTTCTTCAACGGCAAGGAAGACGGCCTGTACGGCGTGTCGATGCGGGCCCAGCGCGGCACGCACGCGGCTTCCGGTCTGCTCAGTATCATGTACAACTTCGGCGGAGGGTTCATCAACCAGCAGACGGGCGAAGCGACGGTGAACGATCCGAAGTCGGTGCAGGCGATGCAGTTCTATGTCGATCTGCTGAAGAACGCGCCGAAGGACGTCGCCTCCTACACGCATGAAGAAGCGCTGTCCGCTTTCACGACGGGCAAAGCGGCGATGTGGCTCGATGCGACGGCGCTTGCGACGCGCATTCTTGACGCCAGCAGCTCCCAGGTGGCGGACAAGGTCGCCTTCGTTCCGACGCCGGAAGGCCCGGAAGGCCGCGCCAGCGCGCTCGCCGGCTGGAACATGTCCATCTCCTCGCTGTCCAAGAAGAAGGAAGCGGCCTGGGCGTTCATCGTCTTCATGAACAGCAAGGAAAAAGCGAAGGAATACGTGCAGGAGGGCGGCGTGCCTGTTCGCACCTCGATCTACAAGGACGAGGAGCTGGCCGCAGAAGATCTGTCCTATCCGGTGCAGCTTGAAGCGCTGAACGACGCGAACGTGCTCGTCGAGAAGGGCATATCCTGGATTCCGCCGCATGAGAAGCTTGGACAGATTCTCGACCGGGTCGGCTACTACGTCAGCTCCGCGATGTTCGGCGAAGTGACGGTTCAAGAGGCGGCCGACAAGGCGCAGAAGGAAGTGCAGGACATTACCGGCAAATAAAAGAAAAAAGGGTCCGGGACGCAGGCTGCGGTCCGGACCGCTTTTTCCGGGGAAGGTGAAATAAGTTGCTGCGACGTTATTTTCATAAAAGGCCTCACCTTGCGTATATTATGCCGGCTATGGCGATTCTCGGCATTTTGACATTTGTGCCTACGATTTTTTTGTACGGACTAAGCCTTACCGACTACGAGCTTGGCTACCCCGATTTCCGCTTCGTCGGACTGGATAACTTTGTTCGGTTGTTCTCCGGGGAGGACGCCGAATTCTGGTATTCGGTGCGAATCAGTATCGGCTTTATGCTGCTCGTGACGGCAGTGGAGCTGGCGCTCGGCTTCGGGCTCGCCGTTCTGCTCGACCGCGAATTCAAGCTCAAGCCGCTGGCCTTTGCCTGTTTGATCGTCCCTATCGCGATGACGCCCAGCATCACCGGCCAAATCTGGAAGCTGATGCTTAACGCGGAGAACGGGGTCATTAACTACCTCCTCGGATTTATGGGAGGCAAGGTTATCTGGCTTTCGCCGGACATGGCGTTCTGGTCGACGGCCTTGGTGGACGTATGGCAGAATACGCCGTTCGTGGCTCTGATCATCTATGCGGGCATGCGCTCGCTGCCCTCGGAGCCTTACGAGGCGGCCGCGATCGACGGCGCGAACCGGCCCCAGATTTTCCGGTACATTACGATGCCGCTGCTGCTGCCGATGATTTTGCTGGCCGTCGTATTCCGCGCGATCGACTCGCTCAAGACGTTCGATATCCCGTATTCGCTAACGCAGGGCGGGCCCGGCAGCGCCACGAACTTCCTGAGCCTGCACGTCTATCGGCTCGGCTTCGCTCAGACCGGCTGGATCGGCAGATCGGCCGCCGTGTCCGTCGTGCTGCTTATTCTCATTACCGCAATCAGCTGGGTGCTCATTCGCGCGTACCGGAAAGGAGTTGAAAACAAAGGATGACGACAATCGGCAACAAAAGGCTGGGACCCGGCACCGGTTTTCTTCTGCTCCTTGTGTGCGCCGCCTGCATCTTCCCGATGCTGTGGATGATCATCGTCAGCCTCAAGGAGAAATCGCTCACCTACGATCCGAGCGTCTGGTTTTTTACGCCGACGTTCGAGAACTTCCGTGCGGTGTTTGAGGACCGGCATGCGATCGACTATCTGAAAAACAGCGCCATCGTCGTGCTCTGCACGACCGTCGTCTCGATCTTCATCGGGGGAATGGCGGCTTACGGCTTCGCCCGGTTCGAGTTCAAGAAGAAGGAGAACCGCGCCTTCTGGGTGCTCAGCCTCAGAATGCTGCCTCCAATGGCTTCGGTCATTCCGCTGTTCGTCATGGCGAGCCTGATCGGCGCGCTCGATACGCATATCGTGCTCATCATCTGCTATATGCTGTTCAACATCCCGTTTACGATCTGGATGATGCGGAGCTTTTTCGAGGAAATTCCGGTTGCGCTGGAGGAAGCGGCGTTCGTGGACGGGGCTTCTCGGTTTCGGGTGTTCGTGCAGATCATTCTGCCTTTGGCGACCCCCGGACTCATCGCGACGGCGATCTTCTGCATCATCAACTCCTGGAACGAATTCGTGTTTGCGCTGTTCCTGACCAGTTCACAGGCCAGCACGCTGCCGACGACGGTCACGCTGTTTCTCTCGGTTTCGGGAGTTGCCTGGGGGGAAATGTCGGCGATCGGCGTCGTGACGATTTTGCCGATGCTCTTATTCGCTATGATCGTACAGAAATATATGATCCGCGGACTTACGTTCGGCGGGGTTAAGTAAGTAAAAAGCAGACCACTTCATTTGAAGCGAAAGGCAGATGCTCACATGTCTAAAATCAGAATGGGAATCGTAGGCGCCGGCACATGGGGAGAAACCCACGCTTTTATTTATAACGATCATCCGCACGCCGAATTTGCCGCTATTTGCGATATGAACGCGGAACGGGCGAAGGCGCTGGCCGCCAAGTTCAATCTGCCGGATTCCGCCGTCTATACCGACCACCGGGATATGCTTCGGACGGCCGACATCGACGCGGTCGCGATCGTGACGCCGGACTTCGCCCACACGCGGGTCGCGGTCGATTGCGCCAACGCCGGCAAGCACTTCATCGTCGAGAAGCCGCTGACGACGACCCGAGAGGAAGCCGACGAAATCGTCGAGGCGGTTAGACGCAACAACGTGCGCATGATGGTCGATCTGCACAGCCGGTGGAGCCCGCTGTTCGCGATTCCGCGCCAATCGATCGAGGACGGAGAAATCGGCGTGCCCCACAGCGCGTATTATCGGTTAAACGACATCAAGTGGGTGGCGACCGACATGCTGCCCTGGGCCGCCAAGTCGTCGATCCTCTGGTTTCTCGGCTACCATAGCGTCGATGTGCTGCGCTGGCTGTTCGACGACGAGGTGGAGCGGGTGTATTCGGTGTCCCGGTCGGGCATTCTCAAATCGGAGGGCGTGGACACCGAGGATCTGTATCAGACGATTCTCGAATTCCGCAAGGGCGGCATCGCCACGATGGAGAACGGCTGGATTACGCCGAATACGAATCCGAACGTTAACGACATGAAGCTGAACATCACCGGAACGAAGGGCATGTTCAATATTGATCCGACGCACAGCCAGATGCTTGAGCGCTTTACGGAGACGAGAGCCGATCGTCCGGATCTTCTGGTCAAGCATTTCATCCACGGCAAGCCGAAGGGCTTCGCGTACGAGAGCATTCGCCATTTCGTCGACCAGCTGATTACCGGCGAGCCGTTCCTGGTCACCATGGAGGACGCTTACAACACGACAATGGTCATCCTGGCCATCATGGAATCCGCCCGCAAGCGCGAGCCGGTTGTGGTGCAGTATTGAACTTGAAATGCCGATAACGGAGGCAATCGACACTTCGATTCGGTAGAAGTGGAAATGGGAATCGGCGTTAAGCAGATGCTGACCGTACAGCGGGAAGCGTCGCCGAGGGGGCGCAGCCTATCGCGCCGCCCTTGGCGGCGCTCTTTTTGTTTTTTAAGCGCAGAGGCGGCATTTATGGTATTCTTCTAAACAAAAAGACAGACGGCCGCGGTTGGCTGAAGGGGCGGAAAGAGTGCGCAGCGTGGAATGGATTGCATTGGATCAGTGGGAGCAGTGGCATCAATCGGGCGAAGGCTACACCTTGCTGCCCTATGTGCGGAAGATCAAGCTGGCGCCCGGGGCAGGTCTGCTGCCGGGCTTTTGGGACGGAGCCTGGGAGAACGCTTCGGCATATGCGAGCGTGCTGGAAAGCGGCAAGGACGGCCGCTACTCCATCGTCGGGCTGCGCCCGACCGCCGCGATCGCGGGCAAGGGCGGCGAGGCCAGCGTATTGGCGCCCGTCCGCGGCGCTGCGGGCGACGAATGGGCGGAGACCGGGCGGATGAACGGCCGCCCGCTCGACGTCGTGCGCGAGTGGCTGCGACCGTGGCGCGGCCCCCGTCCGGAGGGCGTCCCAGACTGCATTGGCGGAGCGATCGGCTATTGGAGCTACGACGTCGTGCGGAGTCTGGAGAAGCTGCCCGTTATCGCAGAGGACGACCTCGGACTGCCGGACTACGTGTTCCAGCGGTTCGAGGAGCTGTGGGTGGCCGACCATGCGGAAGGTGAAATCTTCGTCTCCGTTCATGCCCTCGTCGATTCCGGCACGGAGCGCGCGGAGCTGGAAAGGCTGTATCGGTCGGCCCGGGAACGCGCGGAGGAGATGGAGCGGCAGTGGATGGACTGGCTGTCGTCGAGCGGCCAAGCGTCCAGTGAGGCGCGTAAGGCCGGGATGCGGGAGCGGATGGAGCGCGACCGGCTGCAGATCGACATTGAACGGCTGCCGGGGCTGATCACGTCGATGAGCAAGGCGCAGTATGAGGAAGCGGTAAGGCAGGTGCAGCGCTACATCGGGCAGGGCGACGTGTTCCAGGTGAATTTGGCGCTGCGGCAGAGCCGTCCTCTGGCCGCTGCTCCCGAGGAGCTGTACGAGTGGCTGCGCGTCGTCAACCCGTCGCCATATATGGGAATGCTGAGAACGCCGTCCTTCGCGCTGGTCAGCGCCTCTCCGGAGCTGCTCGTGAAGCTGGACGGGCGCAGGCTGTCCACGAGACCGATCGCCGGCACGCGCCGCCGGGGCCGAACGCCGGAGGAAGACCGGGCGCTGGAGGACGAGCTGCTCGGAAGCGAGAAGGAGCGGGCCGAGCACGTCATGCTCGTCGATCTGGAGCGCAACGATCTGGGGCGGGTGGCGGAATACGGAACGGTTCGGGTTCCGGAGCTGCTGACGGTGGAGAGATACTCTCATGTCATGCATCTCGTCTCCCAGGTCGAAGCGACGCTAGCGCAAGGGAAGGACGCCCTTGACGTGTTGGCGGCGACGTTCCCGGGAGGGACGATTACCGGAGCGCCGAAAATCCGCACGATGGAAATTATTGAAGAGCTGGAGCCGACCCGCCGAGGGCCTTATACGGGGTCGATCGGATGGATTGACTACAGCGGCAATATGGAATTTAATATAATTATTCGTACGATTGCCGTACAGGACGGGGTTTGTCATATTCAGGCGGGGGCCGGCATCGTCATCGATTCCGTGCCGGAGCGGGAGTTCTTCGAATCCCTGAACAAGGCCAAGGCGTTATGGAAAGCGGTGCAGTACAGCGAAGGGGAGGTTGAACGGATATGATCCTGGTGATCGACAACTATGATTCATTCACGTATAACTTGGTGCAATACTTGGGAGAGCTCGGCGAGGAAATCGTCGTTCGCCGCAACGACGAGATCGATCTGGACGGCATCGCCGGACTGGCTCCCGATCATATTTTGATCTCTCCGGGACCTTGCACGCCTAACGAGGCGGGCATCAGCCTGGCGCTGCTCGAGCGGTTCAAAGGAGAGATTCCGATCTTCGGAGTCTGTCTTGGCCATCAATCGATCGGACAAGCGTTCGGCGGTGAAGTGGTGCGGGCCGATCAGCTGATGCACGGCAAGACCTCCGAGATCAAGCACGACGGCAAAACCGTTTTCTCGGATCTCCCTTCTCCGTTCACGGCGACTCGCTACCATTCCCTGATCGTAAAACGCGATACGCTCCCGGACTGTCTGGAGATCAGCGCGGAGACCGAGGACGGCCTGATTATGGGGCTGCGGCACAAGGAGTACGCCATTGAAGGCGTGCAGTTCCACCCGGAGTCGATCATGACCGATTACGGGCTGAGAATATTGCGTAATTTCCTCGACCTGAAGTCGGGAGCCCGAGCATGAAGATTCTGCTTAACGGACAATTGACCCGTCAGAGCGAAGCCGTGATCTCCGCATTCGATCACGGTTTTTTGTACGGGATGGGCCTGTTCGAGACGTTTCGCACGTACGGGGGGCGTCCTTGGCTGCTGGAGCGGCATGCCGATCGGCTGTCCCGGGGCTGCGAGCAGCTGGGCATCCGCTACGAGCCGGATGTCGGCCGGATGAAGCGGAGAATCGCCGAGCTGTTGGAGGCTAACGGGCTCGGCGACGGGTATGTTCGTTGGTCGGTGTCGGCCGGAGTCGGCGAGATCGGGCTGCCGTCGGCGGATTACGAGCGGCCCAACGAGATCGTCTACGCCAAGCCTCTTGCGCCGGATAAGCCTGAGACGCGCCAGGGCAAGCCGCTGCGCCTGCTTCAGCTTCGGAGAAGCACGCCCGAAGGCGCTTTTCGATTAAAATCTTTTCATTATATGAATAATATTGCAGCGAAGAGGGAGCTGCGCCTGACCGGAGCGGCTCCGAACACGGAAGGGCTGTTCCTCGACGGAGCCGGACATGTCGCGGAGGGCATGGTGAGCAACGTCTTCTGGGCAAGATCGGGCAAGCTGTACACGCCGTCCCCGGATACCGGCCTGCTCGAAGGGGTGACCCGCGAGTACGTCATCCGGATGGCGATTGCGGAAGGCCTTTCCGTAGAAGAAGGGCTTTACGGCTGGGAGTCGCTGCAGGAGGCGGACGAGGCGTTCGTCACGAACTCGATTCAGGAGATCGTCCCCGTCGCGAGACTGGAGGACGACCAGGGGCGTCCGGCACGGCCAGCGTACGAGCGGGCGGGGGAGATTACCTCCCGGCTGATGCGGCTGTATCGGAACGCTGCGGAAAGGAGCGAGACCGAATGAATACGAACTTTGGTCGCCGAAGCTATGCGTTCCGGGACGGAACGAGGCTGGAGCTTGGTCATAGAACCTTGATTATGGGGATACTGAATGCGACTCCCGACTCTTTCTCCGACGGCGGCCTCTATAACGGAGCGGAGGCGGCGGCAGCGAGGGCCGAGCAGATGGCTTCGGAAGGCGCGGACATCATCGACATCGGCGGGGAATCGACCCGGCCGGGACATGAACCGATCTCCGCAGAGGAGGAGCTGGCCCGCATTCTTCCCGTCATTCGCGCGGTGAGGGAGCGGGTCGAATTGCCGATCAGCGTCGATACGTACAAGGCGGAGACGGCCCGGCGGGCGCTCGAAGAGGGCGCGCACATCGTCAACGACGTGTGGGGCTTCAAGCGAGATCCGAAGATGGCGCAAGTCGCCGCGGATTTCGGCTGTCCCGTCATTCTGACCCACAATCGGCTTCAGCGAGATTATGCGGATTTCATGGCGGACGCCTTGGAAGATCTGCGGGAGAGCGTCCGGATCGCCCGCAAGGGCGGCGTGGCGGAGGAGAACATCTGGCTCGATCCGGGCATAGGCTTCGCCAAGGACTATGAAGAAAACCTGGAGATGATGGGCCGACTGGAGGAGGTCGCCGGATTAGGCTACCCCGTGCTGCTGGCAGCTTCCCGCAAACGGTTCATCCAGCGGGCGCTCGGCGTGACGGCGGAAGAGGCGGACGAAGGCACGGCAGTGACGACGGCGCTGGGCATTGCCCAAGGCTGCCAGATCGTGCGGGTTCACAACGTGCTGTTGTCGAAGCGCGCCGCCGCGATGGCGGACGCGATCGCATACCGGAACAGAAAGGCGGCTGTCCCGAATGGATAGAATGCGGCTGAAGCGCATGGTATTTTTCGGCTATCACGGCGTATACCCGGAGGAGAACAAGCTCGGGCAGAAATATGAGGTGGACCTCGATCTGCGCCTGGATCTCGGCCGCGCCGCTCGAAGCGACGACGTGGAGGATACGGTGAACTATGCGGAGATCCACGCCCTGGTCAAGCGGATTGTGGAAGGTCCGCCGGTCAAGCTGATCGAGACGTTGGCCGAAAACATTGCTTCCGCCGTACTCGGTACGTATACTAATATCCATACAGCGACGGTGTCGGTGACGAAGCCGAATCCGCCGTTCGATATTACCTTCGACGGAGTGACCGTAGAACTGTCCAGACGGAGAGGACCGGACGGGAGCATCGTCCCTGCAGAGGACTGAATCGATTGCAAGACGCATACGTGGCGCTCGGCGCCAACCTGGGAGACCGGGAAGCCTCGCTGAAGGAAGCGATACGAAGGCTGCGGGCGGAGCCGCATCTGGAGCTTCTGCGTCTCTCGCCCGTGTACGAGACCGCTCCGGTGGGCTATACGGACCAGCCTTCATTTTTGAATATGACGATCGGGCTGCTTACGTCGCTCGGCCCTGTCGACCTGCTTCGCCGGCTGCTGGCGATCGAGCGGGACATGGGGCGCGTGAGGGACATTCGATGGGGGCCGCGCAACATCGATCTGGATCTGCTTGCGTACGGCAAGGTGGAGATGGATACGCCGGAATTGACGCTCCCGCATCCCCGTATGGGAGAGCGGGCGTTCGTATTGGTTCCGCTTAAGGACATATGGCCGAAGGAGGTCCCTTTTCCGTGGGAGAAGCAGCTGTCGGCGATGTCTCTGCGGGAGGAGGGCATCGCGCGCTTCGCGGCGCGGGGGGACTCGGAATAGGAAAGGAGCAATAAAGATGCTAATGATCGGCAACGTCAAAATGAATAACAATGTCGTGCTGGCTCCAATGGCGGGCGTGTGCAATCCGGCGTTCCGTCTGATCGCGAAGGAATTCGGCTGCGGACTCGTCTGCGCGGAGATGGTCAGCGACAAGGCGATCTTGCACGGCAACCAGCGGACGCTGGAGATGCTGTTCGTGGACGAGCGGGAGAAGCCGCTCAGTCTGCAAATTTTCGGAGGGGATAAGGAGTCTCTTGTCGAAGCGGTGAAGTTCGTCGACCAGAATACGAACGCCGACATTATCGACATTAACATGGGCTGCCCGGTGCCGAAGGTGACGAAATGCGACGCGGGGGCCAGGTGGCTGCTCGATCCGAAAAAAATCTACGAGATGGTGTCCTATGCCGCGGATGCGGCCAAGAAGCCCGTCACCGTCAAGATGCGCATCGGTTGGGACGACGAGCACATCTACGCAGTGGAGAACGCCCAGGCGGTGGAACGGGCAGGCGGCGCCGCCGTCAGCGTCCACGGAAGAACGAGAGAGCAGCTGTACACGGGCAAGGCCAATTGGGACATTCTGCGCGACGTGAAGCAGGCGGTCAGCATTCCGGTCATCGGCAACGGCGACGTCTTTACCCCCGAGGATGCGAAGCGTCTGCTCGATCATACGAACTGCGACGGCGTCATGATCGGCCGGGGAGCGCTGGGCAATCCATGGATGCTGTACCGTACGGTCCATTTCCTGACGACGGGCGAGCTTCTGCCGGATCCTTCGCCAAGGGAAAAAATCCGGATAGCGATGCTGCACATGGACCGTCTGTCCGAGCTCCGGGGAGAGCGGGTCGCCGTTCGGGAGATGCGGAAGCATCTTGCCTGGTATTTGAAGGGGCTGCCGGACTCCGCTGCCGCGAAGAACGCGGTGATGGAGCTGCAAACCCGGGCGGAAGTGGAAGCCGTTTTGGGCGATTATGTGAACAGAGTCGACGAAATTCTGGCCCGCGACGCTGCCGGAGCTTCTGAAAGCGGCGAAATGCTCGTACACTAGAATGAAGCGGTTTCACGCCGTCTCTCCCGTGAATTGACATTTTCAAGGGGTTGCAATATAATCGTACCAATATTCGCCCAAGCATCAGGAAAATCGTACGGCTAACATCGGATAAAGATGTCATGTCGGCGACGACCGACCATATATTGGTTAGCAACCTCGAAAATCTTTTCCATGACAGGAGATCGGTGAGATGAGCGACAAGGAAGTGCTTCTGACCCAGGACGGGCTCAAGAGACTTGAAGACGAACTTGAAAACCTTAAATCCGTTAAACGCCGCGAAGTCGCGGAGCGAATCAAAGTAGCCATCGGCTACGGCGACATTAGCGAGAACTCGGAATACGAGGACGCGAAGAACGAGCAGGCGTTCATCGAAGGACGGATCATTACGCTGGAGAAGATGCTTCGCAACGCGAGAATCATCAACAGCGAGGAAATCGATCTGGAGACGGTGAGCATCGGTTCGACGGTTGTCGTGGAAGATTTGGAATACGGCGACACGATGGAGTATACGATCGTCGGAACCGCCGAGTCCGACCCGCTGAACAACAAAATCTCCAACGAAAGTCCGGTAGGCAAAGCGATCATCGGCAAAAAGAAAGGCACCGTCGTTGAAGTGAGCGTTCCTGCGGGAATCATTCAATACAAAATCGTCGACATCAAAATGTAGCCAAATGCGGCCATCCGCAATTCAGACGTTAGTCGCCGTCCCTGGGACGGAGAAGCCGATTGACTGGGATAGAAAAAAGCTTCCTAAGGAAGCTTTTTTGCCTGTTAGCGGGCCTTTCGCCTGAGTCGCGCTGCGCCGAGCCGAATAAATCAGATACGAACGAAGGAGCACGAAGCTATGGAACATACGGAACAGGGACGTCAGACGGATACGGCCGAGCTGGGCGAGCTGCTGCAGATTCGGCGGGGAAAACTGGACGAGCTGAGAGCGCTGGACGTCGACCCGTTCGGGGTTAAGTTCGACCGCACGCACCATGCCGGAGACCTCCTGGCACAGTACTCGGAGCAGTCCAAGGAAGAGCTGGACGACAAGGCGGTCGAAGTAAACGTCGCCGGCCGGATTATGACGAAGCGATCGATGGGGAAGGCGGCATTCGCGCATATCCAGGACCTGAGCGGGAGAATCCAGATCTACGTCCGTCAGGACACCGTTCCCGAGCAGAAGTACAAAGCGTTCGATCTGCTCGACATCGGCGACATCATCGGCGTGAAGGGCGTCGTCTTCAAAACGAAGACGGGAGAAACCTCGATCAAGGTGGACGATCTGGAGGTGCTGACCAAATCGCTTCTTCCTCTGCCGGACAAGTTCCATGGGCTGAAGGACGTGGAAACCCGCTATCGTCAGCGCTATGTGGACCTGATCGTCAATCCGGACGTCCAGAAAACGTTCATTACGCGCTCGCGCATTATTCAATCGATGCGCCGCTACTTGGACGATCGGGGTTATCTGGAAGTCGAGACCCCGACTCTGCATTCGATAGCGGGAGGAGCGGCCGCGCGTCCCTTCATTACGCACCACAACGCATTGGATATGCAGCTCTATATGCGCATTGCGATCGAACTGCACCTCAAGCGGCTCATCGTCGGCGGTCTGGAGAAGGTATACGAGATCGGCCGCGTCTATCGGAACGAGGGCATCTCGACCCGCCATAATCCGGAGTTCACGATGATCGAGCTGTACGAGGCGTATGCCGACTATGAGGACATCATGCGTCTGACGGAGTCTCTGATCGCGCATATCGCTCAGGACGTTCTGGGCACCACGAAGATTGCGTACCAGGGCCAGGAGGTCGACTTGACTCCGTCCTGGCGGCGCGTATCGATGACCGAGCTGATCCGCGAGACGGTCGGCGTCGACTTCACCGCGCAGATGACGGACGAGGAAGCCCATGCGCTGGCCAAGGAGCATAAGGTTCCGGTCGAGAAGCATATGACGTTCGGCCATATCGTTAATGCGTTCTTCGAGACGTTCTGTGAGCACACGTTGATCCAGCCGACCTTCGTTACCGGTCATCCGGTGGCGATCTCCCCCCTGGCGAAGAAGAACGAAGCCGATCCCCGTTTTACGGACCGGTTCGAGCTGTTCATCGTCGCCCGCGAGCATGCCAATGCGTTCACGGAGCTGAACGATCCGATCGATCAGCGCGAGCGGTTCGAGGCTCAGCTGGAGGAGAAGGAAGCCGGCAACGACGAGGCGCACGAGATGGACGACGACTTCATCCGCGCGCTGGAGCACGGCATGCCGCCGACGGGCGGACTCGGCATCGGCGTAGATCGTCTGGTCATGCTGCTGACCGACTCGCCGTCGATCCGCGACGTTCTGCTGTTCCCGCATATGAGGGAGCGATCCGAAGACTGATCGACGAGAGGCCGCAGAGGCCGGTTTTCAGCTTCGGCGTGACAGCCGGCTTCTGCGGAATGCTCAGGCTTGTCAGGGGCTCGAAGCGGGTGCCGCTCGCTTCAAGCTCTTGACAAGAAGTTCCAGGTATAAATGGGGTTGCAATGGTCTGGCCATCTGTGCTATATTATTTAAGTCGCTTCGAGCGGCACTGCAAAATGAAAACACCGATTGTTCTTTGAAAACTGAACATTGAGCGTAAGAAACAAGACATCGTCGAAAGACGGTAACCAGCAAGAAATGAGCCTCAAATGGCTCTGTGATACCGGGAGACATAGCGCTTGGGACCTCCTTTCGGAAGGCCTGACGTGAAAGCTCCTTTCATGGAGAGTTTGATCCTGGCTCAGGACGAACGCTGGCGGCGTGCCTAATACATGCAAGTCGAGCGGAGCCGAAGAGGTGCTTGCACCTCTGAGGCTTAGCGGCGGACGGGTGAG
>NZ_JBHSEP010000018.1:0-131981 GCF_042654645.1 Cohnella hongkongensis
AAGTCCAAGAAAGGCCGGTTCCAAGCATCGCTCCTCTGTCGGTTGCTAACTTTTTGAAAAAGTAAGTGGTTAGGTGTGTTTGAGTTGCTCAAATTTCAGAAAAAATTTCTTGACATAGTACGCTGAATCACCAAGCAAAAACGCCTTCGGCATCCTCTAGACGCAGAATCGATTCAGATAAGGATAGCTAATTTTATCCTTTCTGAGTCACGAAGCAAAAGGACATATGTCCCATTAAAAATTCCGAATGTTTATGATCCAGGTCTTAAAAATAAAGTATAATTTATTTAATCCTGTGAATGATTGGAGCGATCGCGATATGAGCGAGAAGAAGGAAAAAACCAAACGTCATCTCGTCAAAGAATATCCCGAAAGCCATTCTTACGAAGCCGACTCGATTTATCCTCCGGGCACTGAGCTCCATTTCATCGAAGAACGATACGAAATCATCGACGGAATCCGATACGATTGCTCGCCTTCCCCGACGCTGAAGCATCAGCTTCTCGTCACCCAGATTTGGCATGAACTGCAAAGAACCTGCCATTCAACAGGGACGGTCGTCGTCGCCCCAATGGACGTGCACTTCGACGAGAACAATATCGTTCAACCGGACCTGACTTACGTGTCAAACGAAAACGCCTCGATTCTCAAAACGAGAATCGAGGGAGTTCCCGATCTGCTGATCGAAATTTTGTCTCCAAGCACAGGAGAGCATGACAAAGTTCGGAAAAAGGCTCTCTACGAGCGCTTCGGCGTTCCCGAATATTGGATCGTCGACATCCACCACCGGATGATCGACCAATTCTCGCTTCGCGACGGAGCTTATGCGCTGGAGCGAACTTACAGCTCCGCAGGCGCGGTGCTGTCCGAAAGATTCCCTTGCATGGCCGTTCAACCGGGCAAGCTCTTCTCGGTTTTGGATAAGTACGAGTAAGGAAAGCCGAACTTATCGATCATAGATTTGCACATTCGAAGAAAGCGCCTCGGAGCCCGCATCCGACCAATCGGATACCAGCCATCCGCCGTTCTCGTACTGCAGCCGGTAAATCGTCGTATGCGCGCCAGCGACCGGCTCCGGCCTCAGATCGAACGCCCCGTAGTAATACGCCTCCTCGTATTCGACCCGGGCAAGAACGGACACCGTGTATTCCGACGCGCCCAGTTGGTCGATCCGGAGGCTGTCCCGGTCGAAGGTCGCACTCCGCAGCTCTCCGGTATAGTGCTCATCCCCGGCGACCATATCGGCGAAATGACCGGCGAGATCGGCCCGGCGATCCGGATGAACGCTTCGGAGCCGCTGCGCGTCGCGTTCCCGGAAAGCCTCGTACCAGCTGGCGACGAACGCATGCGCGGCATCGAGAATTTGCTCCTTCGCCTCGCTCGTCAGAACGGAAAGCTCGAACTCCTGCTTCGTGCCGTCTATCGGTCTCTCTTCGCTTTGCGTCGTCCCCCAGGGGTAATCGACCTCAAGGCGAATCGTGTTCGAGCCGTCGACGGCGATCGGTCCGATCCGCTGCCCGCCGTCGACCGTCAGTCCGATGTCTTCCCCGTTTATAATGATACGGGCGAAGCTGTTGTTCGCGAAGATGTCGACGTACTCCCCCTTCAACGGCACCTCCACCGGCTGGACGGAGCCCCCGAGCGGGAACAGCTTGGCTCTCACCTCATTTTCCAGGGTCGTATACTTGCCCGCATATATCGCCTTCACCGTATACTCTCCCGGAAGCAGCGGCCCCAACTCGAGCCGGGAGCCGTCGACCCCGGCGATTCCCGCGTCCTCTCCGTTCAGAAGAATTCGCGCCCCGCCGAAATTCGTGTTCACCGGAACCTTGTAACTCCGAAGCTTCAGCTCGTAGTCGTCGTAGAAGAGCCACCGCTTCTTCTCCTTCTTGTGCGCGTAGACGAACGCAGACCCTCCGTCGCTCGCGAACGATTGCGCTGCGCCGTCCTCCAACTGCGAGATTTCCGTCTTCAACCTCGAAAGCACGGCGCGAAGCGCCTCTTCGTCCGTCCGGAGGAATTCGACGATCCCTTCCGCCGAGGCGCGGTCGACTTCCCGCCCGTCTTCGGACGCGGCGAGCAGCTTCAGCAGCTTGTCCGGCTGCCTTTTCTCGACCGAGCTCTCGAAGCGCTCGATCAGTCTCTGTCCGTCCGCCAAATAGCCGCCCAGAAAATAGAGTCCGACGGCCGCCAGCACGACGAATGCCGCAGCTCCTATCGTGATTTTCTTGTTCTTGGATGTCATTCGCTCACCTAATCTCCGTCATTCTGAGCACCTTGCCGTCACCCGTGCAGAGATAGAGCTCACCCGCTGAATCCAGGCCGAACGAGGTAACGTTTTCTTCGGATTGCAGCAGCGTCCGATGCTCCGCAGTGCCGTCTGCCCGCTCCCGCAGCGCCCATATCGTGCCCATGCCGTAATCGGCGTAGACATACCAGCCCTTCAAATCCTCGAGCTCGTCCCCTCTGTATACGTAGCCTCCCGTTACCGACACCCCGTCATCGCGGCCGTATGCCAGCAGCGGTTCTATCAGCTCTTCCTTCTCGCAGCCGCTCTTGGGATTGAAGCACTCCTCTCCCTCCATCAGGCGCCAGCCGTAGTTGCCGCCGCGCTCGATGAGGTTGATCTCCTCGAAGCGGTTCTGGCCGACGTCCGCCGCCCACAGCTTGCCGGTCTCTTCGTCGAAGCTGAACCGCCAAGGATTGCGAAGTCCGTAAGCATAGATTTCCGGACGTCCACCCTCCAGAAACGGATTGTCCTCCGGGATCGCATACTTTCTTCCTTCCGCCTCTTCTCTCACGTCTATCCGCAATATTTTCCCAAGCAGACTGTCGAGATTTTGGCCGTGGTTTTGCGGATCGCCGCCGCTGCCCCCGTCGCCGGTCGCGATATACAGATAGCCGTCCGGCCCGAATGCAAGCTGTCCCCCGTTATGATTGGAGTAGGGCTGCTCGAACGTCAGCAGCACCTGTTCGCTGTCCGGATCCAGCCTCTCCGGGTCGTTCGGATACGCGGTATAGCGCGCGATGACCGTATGCGTCTCTGTCGTGTAATTGACGTAGGCGTCGTTCGGACGCTGAGGATCGAAGGCCAGCCCCAACAGTCCCTGCTCCCCGCCCTTGTCGAATACGCGGTCCCGAATGTCCAGCACGACGTCGGCCGGCCGGTCCGGGCTTTGCGGGCTTTTGCCGACGATTCTCCCCGGCTGCTCGATGATGTACACGGCTTCCGGGTAACCCTCTCGACGCTCCAGCCCTACGGGCTTGTCGAACGTCTCGTTCCCGAAGGCCGGTTCAAGCCGAATGCCTTCCGTTTCGCCCGTCTCGACAGCGGCGGGCGGCTCCTTGACAGACGGCTCTTCGCCTGCCGGCGCCCGGCAGCCGATCAACACGGACGTCGCCAGCAGCGCAGCCAGCATACTGCCTGTCCATTTCATAAGCTCCTCTCCTTCCAGCTTTTGTTCTTATTTTAGATAATAGCATAAAAAAGACGAGAGACCGACCGCCGAGGTTTTCTCGCCCTTATCCTTACAGATGATCTGCCGCCTGCGCGTCAAAAATAACAGGCCAACTGCCCGTTCTTAAGTCGGTGAATGCGTCAGAACCGTCATTTCCAGCAACATCCGCTAAGCGCTGCCCAGCTCGATCCGCCAGATCCTTAAGGGGTTGTCCCCCGAATGCTCACTCATTCGCCTTGCGAAGACCATTCCATTGGTTGTGTTCTCATGCGTGTTAATGGGTCAGTCGTAGAAGAAAAGCGAAACCTCTTCCACGCCGAAGCTTATACTTTCTATGATCTTTAATAAAAGACGACCCGTCTTCGATGACGAAGACGAGTCGTCTTTAGCTTGCCAGCTTCCGATTGCGCGCTTATCCACGCGGAGCCGGCAGCCCCCCCACGTTGTCAGGTTAAGCAAACGGTCAACAAGCGGCCTTGCAGGAATCGTCCCAGTTGTCGGCGGAGAGCCCCGACGGTCATCGCGAACAAGGCCAACTCGTGCCAATCCACGCCAACCTATGCCAGCTCGCGCCAACCACCACGCCAACCCCCGCCAGTCCGGACCAAACTACGCACTCCGCTAACCCCCGCCAGTCCAGGCCAACACACGCCAACCCGCGAGCCCCCGCCAGCCCACTAACGTAACGGTTGCCAGCGCCGCTAATTGTGCCATTTTCGCAACATGGAGATTGTAACGGTTGCAGTCGCCGCTATTTCACCTGAAAACGTGCCGATTCGCTCGATAACCCCAAAATAAGCGCGGTGGCAACCGTTAGCTTTTCCTTTTTCGGGAAAACGATCGATTAAGCGCCACTGCAACCGTTAGACGTTGCCGGCAGGTTGCGCGCCTTCGATCGCATACTATCGGTCGCATACCATCGACCGTATGCCGTCGATCGTATACGACAACGGCTTATCCTGACAACATTGGGCAGCCCCCCTTATCCGCTGTAGGCAAACACGCCGCATTCGATCAAATCTCTAGCGTTCTTGCCGACGAATACTTTGAAGTCGCCAGGCTCCGCTTCATAACGCTTATTGGCCGTGAAATACGCGAGCATTTCAGGCTTGATTTCAAATTCGACGGAAGCGGTCTCGCCAGGTGCCAGACGAATTTTTTTGAAGCCCTTCAGCTCAAGCAGCGGCCTAGATGCGCTGCCCCACAAATCGCGCACATACATCTGAACGATTTCCTCTCCGGAATAGCCGCCGGTATTCGATACGGCGACCGTCGCCTTCACCGAGCCGCCGGGCGCGAGCGTATCGCCGGCCAAACCGGCGTCCGAATACGCAAATTCGGTGTAGCTTAGCCCGTAACCGAACGGGTAGAACGGGGCGTTCGGCACGTCGAGATATTTGGAGAGGAAGCGGAAATCGTTGTCCTCCTGCCCTTTCGGCCGGCCGGTGTTCAGACAGTTGTAATACACTGGCACTTGCCCGACGGTATACGGGAAGCTCATCGTCAGCTTCGCCGAAGGATTCGCGTCCCCGAACAGCAAGTCGGCCACCGCGTTTCCTCCTTCGGTTCCGGGGAACCAGGCTTCCAGAATCGCGGGAACGCGCTCGTTGTACCATTTCAGCTCCAACGGGCGTCCATTAAACAGAACGAGAACGGTTGGCTTGCCCAGCTTCAGCACTTCCTCCGCCAGCTTCTGCTGCACGCCCGGCAAATTCAAGTACGCGCGGCTTCCCGCCTCCCCGCTCATATGGTCCTCTTCGCCCAGGGCGAGAATAACGACCTCCGCCGAGGCGGCCGCCTCCAGCGCGGCCGCAAAGCCCGATACGTCCTCCGAAGAATAGTCGCAGCCGGCCGCCGCCTTAACGTCCGCTTCTTTTCCCAGCTTATTCAGAAGTCCTTGCTTGACGGTTACCGCTTCCTCCGGTCTTCCCAGGCCGCTCCATGCTCCCAATATACGGCCGTTGTCGGCGAACGGTCCGACGACCGCAATCGACCGGACGCTCTTCTTCAGCGGCAGCACGCCGTCGTTCTTTAACAATACCATCGACTTCTGCGCGGCCTCTCTCGCGAGCCGTCGATATTCCGGCTTTAGATGCGCCTGCTTTTCGCGCTCGATATTGATGTAGCGGAATGGATCGTCGAACAGGCCGAGCTTGAACTTCAACGTCAGGATGCGGCTGACCGCTTCATCGATCAACGCCTCATCCACTGCGCCCTGCTCTACCAATCGCTCGAGGTGGCTCATATATTCCGTCGAAATCATTTCGATATCGAGACCGGCTTCGACTCCTTGTCTGGCTGCGTCTTCGCCGTCTTTCGCGCTCATATGGAAAATCGTTTCCCATAGCGAGGTATAGTCGGAAATGACCACGCCCTCGAATTCCCACTCTTCTCTCAGAACCTTCCGCAGCAGGAAGGGGTTCGTAGTGGCCGGAATTCCGTCGTAGACGTTGAAGGACGTCATGACCATCTCGGCGCCCGCGTCGATCGCCGCTTTGTAAGCGGGCAAATGATAATTCCGCAGAGCGGCTTCCGATAGATCGACCGTATTGTAATCCCGTCCGCCCTCTGCCGCGCCGTAGGCCGCAAAGTGCTTCACGCAGGCGGCCACCGTGTCGAGCGCGCGCAAGTCGTCCCCTTGGAAGCCTCTTACGGTAGCGGCAGCCATCAGCCCGTTCAAATATGGGTCTTCACCCGGACTTTCCATGACTCTTCCCCATCTCGGATCGCGGACGAGATCGGCCATCGGCGCGAACGTCACGTTAATCCCCGAGGCCGCGCCCTCCGCGGCGGCGACTCGCGAAGCCGCTTCGACGAGCTCCGGCTCCCAGCTGGACGCTAAGCCAAGCGGCATCGGAAATACGGTGCGGAAGCCGTGAATAATGTCGAACATGAACAGCAAAGGGATTTGCAGCCGGTTATGCTCAAGGAACTGCTTCTGCAGCTGGTAGGCCGTTTCCGCGTCGGTCGAGCTCAGGATGGAGCCTACGTTCGCAATCAGCTCCTTGCTGAGCGTGCGCTCGGATACCGGTCCGGTTACCGGGGTCGAAACCTCCAGCTTCGAGTTGAAGGATCTCAGAACCGTACCCGGGTCGGTTTGGAACATTTGACCGATTTTTTCGGAAAGCGTCATTCGGGACAAAAGCTCGTTCACTTTTGTCGGGATGGATGATTCTGTGCGGTACATGGTGACATTCCCTCCTAGGGTGCGAATTGTAGCGTAAAGCGATCGTTGACTTTGGCGTGCTGGCGCGACACGATCGTCATTGTGCCGCCTTTCTTCTCGGCCGTGAAGCTGTCGCTCGGAATCACTTCGCGATCCGTCTCGAGCACGATCACATCCTCGGGCTGCGTCAGCCGAAATTCGATCCGGCCGTTGTCGACTTTAGCGATTTCCGCCGTCGAATACACAATCTTCACATCGCCGATGATCACGTTAAGCGGCAGCATAACCCCGTCCTTGCTTTGTAGCAGAAGCTTGCGTCCGTCGAACAAGGCTTTGCCTCCGTCCATGACGCGTAAGTCTTTATCAAAACCGTCCAAATTCAACAGATGGATGAATCGCTCTCCTTCCTTCGTAGCCGTCGAGGTCATAAAGATGCCATGGGATTTGCAATCATGCGTGAGTCTCGCCTTCGCTCCGAGCCCTTCCAGCGCCGTTCTGAACAAATCGATATCGCACCGGTACGAGTGGCCGAATACGATCGCGCGGCCTTCCCCGACCTTCGCATCGAATGCGGTCGCCTCTCCGCTGCCGTACACGCGCATGATCGGCTTCTGTTGGCCGCAGTCGAACGTCTGGGCGGCGTGCGCGCGAACTTCCGGGCGCGGCGCTGCCCAGCCTTCGGCCACGATCGACAGGCGGTAGCGTTCGGAATCCCGAAGCCATCCGAGCGGCTTCACGCCCAACGCGTCCGTCAGAATCGTACACGGCTTTCCTTCCATGTCGAAGCCGGGCAGTTCGCCGTATACGAGCAGCCTGCCTCCCGCATGCAAGTAGTCGGCCAGCTTCTGTTGGATCGATCCGTGCATATAACGCGCGGACGGCAAGGCGAGCACCGGCGTGACTAAAGGATCGAGCGGCTTATTCTGAATATCGGCCGAGCCGAACCGATAACCGGCGAGCAGCATGGCGCGGCCCATAATCTCCCATGCGCCGTAAGCCCGGTTCCGCTCGATATTCCGATAGATCGCCTTCACCCTTTCGCTGCCCGGATATTGATATTCGGTCATATAATAATCCGGAATGAACGCGAAGCTGACGTCGTCGCGCTCCTCGTTCATACGCGCGAGCTTATCCGCCGCGGCCATAATCGTCCTGTTCACGCGCGCCATTCTCGGGAACGTATAATTGAGTTCGCCCTCCGGGCTGATCGGCGCCGCAAAGCCGTGCCGTTCGCCGGTAAACGCGATCCGGTCGTTCCCGTCCCCCACCGGCGTCTCCAGCCGATAATTATAACCGCCGGCCAGCAAATAATAATTAAGCAGCCGATTGCCTTGCGCGACGCACATCCGGGCTTTGAAATCGGCGGCCGAAGGATCGGTGCGCCCTCCGTAGGTTTCGCCGAAGTTGCCGTCGCCGCAGTTGAATTCGACGGAGGTCAACGGCTGATCCGGCGTGTGCACGGCTTCCATAAAGCCGTTGATGATATACAGATCCTGGAACGTCTCCATCGTCAAGTCTCCGAAATAAATATCGGAGCCCGACAAATATCCGGGCGCTTGCGTATACGATTCATAGAGCTGGCTGATCCCGATCGGATACGTGAAGCCGCGGCCGCCGCTCGTTCCGTGAATGTTCACGACGAAAGGCACGTCCTTCACGCCGAACTCCTCGGCATATGACCGCAGAATGGCAACGTAGCGGGCAAACCGGTTGCGCATATAATAGCCCAGATCGTTCGCGAGCTCCGGCGCGTACGCTTCTTGCGGAGAGCGAATGCCGATCTTGCGCGCCTCGGCGTCGTCCAGCGAGAACGGATAACGGGCCGACAGCCGTTCCTCGGAATATCGTTCCTTCAGCCAAGCGGCAAAATCGCCCAGCACATGGTCCGTAAGGTCCGGACAGTTGCTAACCCAAGAGAGCATGCCGATCTCGTTGTCCAATTGAACCGCGATAATGTTGCCCCCGTTAGTATAGAGCCGCGGCGCAACAACTCCCATGACGGCGCGGTACCAATTTCTGCTGGCCTCCAGAAATCCGGGCGCAAGGTAATCGACGGTTTTGGTCGGCGCCGGACTACCGTCCCAGCCTGCCGGAACGATATCCGGATATGTTGTATACACCCAGTACGGCAGACCCTCGTTCTTCATCTCCGCCATAATGAACGGGCCGGGCCTGACGAAGAAGTACAAGCCGTTATCGCGGCATAGATCGATAAAGCGAACGAGATTCAGCTCCGGGCGCGTGCGGCCGTCGAAATCGAATTCGCCTTCCTCGGGCTCATGGCAGAGCCACGGCACATAGCTGGCCGCCGCATTGCAGCCCGCCTCCTTCAGCTTATCGATTCGGTCCTGCCAATCCTCCGGCTTGAGCCGGAAATAATGAATTTCTCCGCACAGGAGAATCTGCGGCTTGCCGTCGATCAGAATCTGCTTCTCTTTGATTTCGATCATCGTTCCAACCGCTCCGTAAAAAAGGACATTCCGCGTTTGAACGCCGTCATGCCGTACAGCATGGAGCTCCAATCGATGACGGTCACCTTCCCGGGATACCAGCGGCCCTTTCCTTCCAGGTGCCACCAGGAGTAACGATGCAAGCCGTATCGATAAGCTGCGCGATATTTCGCTTCCTCCTCCGGGTCCTGCGGATTCGCGTACGCATCGTAAGGAATGTGCAATCGATACATCGCGTACAGATCGTGAATGCCCGCAGGGTATACGGGCAGAAACCCGGCCACGATATAGGCGGATGCGACGTTGCCCGGCGAATCGTTGATTTTGTCGGCATGGTAGGTGTTGTAAAGACCGTCGTTGGCGCCTGCTCCGTATCCCCATACGTAAGAAGGGACGTCGTCAAGCTCCTTCCATTTCAACCGGTCGGCCTTGCAAGCGTTCGCGTAGTACCGGTTGTAGATTTCGCTCTTGGCATACTCCGGCACCAAATAATAAGGGAACTGATGCACGAACGAGGACAGAAACGCCAGCTCCGTGCCGGACGTATTCGTATCCGTCAGAACCGGGATTTCCAAGTATTTTTTTTGCGGCAGCTGCTCGATTTTGCCTTCCGCAAACGTATTGTCCCACAGCTCGCGAATGTCCGGATGCTCCGGCCGGGCGAGCTTGGCCAGATGGGCGGCCAGCACATATTCGTTATAGGCGGGCAGCGGCGCGACGCCTTGGCCGTCCTTGACGATCATGTTAATCGCGCCTGTAATCTTGTCGGCGATGATGACGCTCCAATCCATCTGGTTCAGCAGTTCATGCGCCATCGCGTCGATCTCCGGCGCCGTTTCCTTGAAATGCCGCCCCGCGAACAAAGCTCCGGCGACCAATAAAGACGTATCGATCGTGGAAATTTCGGAGCCCAGATTCTCGCCCGTCTCCATATCGATGAAGTGCGCGAAGAACCCCGTCGCAGCGTCCCTCGCCGGGCGACAGCCCTCAACATGGCCGAGAGCGGCATTCAGCGTCAGCTTCGCCTTCTCGGCCGCTTGCTCGTCCCACCCTTCGTAATCCGCGACGCACAGCCCGATCAGACCGACACCGGTTGCCGCCACCGAGCAGCGAGACTCCGGGTTGGCCCCGAAGCTGAAATAAGCGTCGCCGTACAAGCCGGTGCGCGGATGGCGGCATGCGTCGATCAACCGGTAGGCGTCCTCGTGCTGGCGGTCTACAAATGCTTTCACCTTCTCCGCGAGCTGGTCGTATACATTCGTCGTTATAATCTTCATGCGGCTTCCCTCTCCATTCGCTATTCAATATAGTTATTTTCTTTAAATTGCAGAACCTTCAGCCCCTTCTTCACATAGGGCACATCCATAAAGAGGTTCCAGACGGACTCGTCCCGATAATTGCTTGCCATCAGCAAGGTAATGCCTTTGTCGATGCCGATATAGTCGGGACCGACCCAATCGGCGTCCAGATTAAACGCGTCCTTGAGACCATATTCGCCGCTCAGATCGGGAACGGTAACGTAATATTTCAGCGCCTCCAAAGATGGCTCCGGCGTAAACACGATCGAGCCCAGCGCCCCTGCCGGCGGGACGGTGCCGTCTATCCGATGCGCTTTGTCGTCATAGCCGGAAGGCGGCGAACCGAACAAGCCGTTGTAGCCTGTCGGCGAATCCGATGCGGTAAAGCCCCATGAGCGTTCCCCGACCCCTTTAAATACCGCGCTCTGATCGATGGCGAACTGCCGGCTCGCTTCGGAAGCGATGACCGAGTTGCGGAACCAGTCGATCCCGTCCCGGTCGATCCAATCGCGGAAGTCGATCCAGGCATGGGAGAACTGGTAGGTGAACAAGGAACCGAACCAGGAATGGATGAACGGCTCGGAATCCTTGTAGGCTGCCTGACGACGCGCGAATCCGTCGTAAACGTCGATCGGATACGTCGGAGAACCGGCCGCCAATACGTAGAGCAGCAGCTGCTCCGCATAGAAATCCCAATGCCCTTCAAACCCCTTCTCCGGGTAGTACGCCATATAAAATTGATTCCGCTCCCGATCGACGAACCATGGCCAATCGACACGCTCGAATAACTGCTCACTCTTCTCTCGGACGTCTCCGCCGAAGTATTGTCCGACCGTCAATACCCCGCCCAACAGCAAACCCGTGTCGATGCTGGAGATCTCGCTGTCCCACTCTCTTTTGCCGGTATCGATATGGACGAAATGATAGAAAAAACCGCGCTCATGATCCATGCGAAGAAGCGTATCCAGCGTTCGGTCGGCTCTCTCGTAGCCTTCTTCGCGGCTGATCCAGCCGTTCTCGACGCCGATCGGAATCGCCGTAAGGGCGAATCCGGTAGCCGCCGTACTGGCGATCGTCGGGTTGCCGGGGTATCGGTCGCGGGTAAGGCCGTATCCCGCAGAGCCCTCCATATGGTTCGATTGCTCCCACAAATAATCGAAGGAGGCTTTGGCCTCCAAATCCAACTCATCCGGACGCTTCTCCGAGCAACCCGCCGCCGTTAGCAGCAGCACCGACAACACTACGCTGACCAACCGTCTATTGCTTCTCAAAGCACGGCTCCTCCCTACTCCCCGGTGATGCCGGAGCGTTCCACGCTTTCCACGAACCAACGCTGCGTAAAGAAATAAACGATTAACAAAGGGATAATATTCAACAAGGTGCCGGCCATATTGATCGCTTCATTCAGGCTTCGCCCCGTCTGCGCGTTCGGATCGACCGGGAACAGCTTCTGGTACGTGACGGCGAAGTTTTGCAGTTCAAGCGGAAGCGTCGTCAGTCGATCTCCCAAGTAAAGGGCCGCGAGCAGCGTCTCGTTCCAGTACCACACCATCGAGAACAGGAAGGAGATGATGAAAGCAGGCACGGCCATCGGCACGCAGATGACCGCGAAAATGCGATAAGCGCCGGCCCCGTCGATCTGCGCCGCTTCCTCCAGCGCCTTCGGAATCGTCCTGAAAAACTGGAAGAAGATCAGGATGAACAGGCCGCTCTTGAGTCCTTGGCCGAATGCCGCCGGAATGAGATAAGAGAAAATGCTGCCGATCAACCCAAGGTCCTTAAACATCAAGAACTGCGGAATCATCGTAATTTGCGGCGGAATAATAAAGGTCGCCAGCACGAGCGCAAACAAGACCGGTTTCCCCGGAATGCGAAAGCGAGCGAACCCGTATCCGATGACCGCAGCAGACAAGGTCTGGACGAGCGCGGGGAGGAACGAAGCAAGAACGTTCTGCCCTAGCGTATTCAGGAAATCCATGACCTCGGCCGCTCTGGCAAAGTTGTCTCTATAAAATCCGGACGGAATGTACGTGATTAACGGGTTAATCAAATCCTCCGTATTCATAAAGCTGTAGGTGATCATGTAAAACAGCGGGTACAAGTAGACGAAACCGATCAGAGTCAGCAAGAAATACACGATGAGCTTGATGACGATGCCTTCGCCGTTAAATCCCCACAGCAGCCGTTTCGACTTATCGATCGCGGTGCGATTGACGAACCTTTTCATGCTCTCTCACTTCCTATCGATTGGTTGCCCGCTGTCTGGTTGCCAGCACGAGGATCGCCAAGAGCGCCAGCATGACCAGGAAATAAATCCACGCCAAGGCTGCGGAATAGCCCATCCCGTACTTCGGATCGTACATCGCGCTTTGAATGAGAATAATGATCGGATTCAATGAAAATATCGACTGCATAATGACGGTATAGACGATATTGACGAGAATCATCGGGTTCAGCGCCGGCAGCGTCAGCTTCCAGAACGCTTCCCACCGGGAAGCGCCGTCGATGCTCGCCGCTTCGTACATCGAAGCGTCCAGCTTCTGCAAGCCTGCCAGGAAGATCAGCATTTGCACGCCCGAAAACCATAAAATCGTAATGAACGACGACAGAAGAAACGTAATCAGGTCCGCCAGCAGCGTCGGCAGCGTTTCATGAAGCCGGCTCATCTCTATGATGTCCTGAATCCCCGGCAGCGTCGTGGCGCCTTGATCCATCAACTGTTTAATGACGGGGCCGCTCGTAATAATGACCGGCAGAAAGTAAATCGTTCGGAAGATGCCCTTGCCGCGAAACTTCATGTTCAGCAGAAGCGCTACGATTAAGGCGAATACGACGATGATCGGCACCATCGCGATCGTTTCGAGCGCGTAGCTGACGACCTGATCGCCGAACTGAACGTCCATGAACAGCGCGTTCCGGTAATTCTCCCAACCGATAAAAGTCGTCTTAATGCCATCGGCCGTAATCTTCACATCGCTAAAGCTGAACAGAAGGGTGCGAATCAAAGGATAGCAAGTGAAGATCAAGAAGCCGACGATCCAAATCCAAATGAACGATAAGCCGACAAGCGCCTCTCTAAGCCGATAGCTCAATTTCATGACCGGCCTCCTTGAACGAAGAACGCTTGCGCCGCAACCCGGTTCCCATCCACAGTAACTTCGCTCGCGTTGTAATTGATATAGATGACTGCGCCGTTCGAGTAACGGTTCCGGAATACGCCTTCCTGCACTTCCTCGCGTTTCTCGAATGCGGCGTTCGCCACCGGCCGCAGCGCATCCGCGATCGTCTGGTAATCGTTCACGATTTGATCCTTCCAGATGGCATATTGCGACGTATAAATCCAGGAAGAGCCCGTATCCTGCAGCTTGATCGGATCTTCATCGGTTACGATGTAGGAAGGGTAGCTGCCGTAATCGATCATGTTCAGCAGCGCCTCTTGCGGGTTCGAGTTGAAATTGGCCGCTTGCGCGTAATAATCGACATGTCCTTTCAGCACAAGCTGCAAGAACGGCACCTGTTCCGTCTCCAGCAAGAAGCTGGAGGAGGTCGTCGGCAAATCCAGAATTCGGTCGGCGTACTTCCATAAATATTGGTTGGGCCTGTAGAGCGCGACGCTGTCGACTTCGTCATGAGCCAGCATCGATCGATACGTATCGATCGATTGGCTGCGCGTCGATGCGGACTTCTCATAGGCGGAAAACAAGCTGCGGCCGATCGAATCGATCGCGAGATTCGCCTTTCCGTTGCTCTTGAATGCGGAAACTTCATGCTCGAACAGCTTCCGGGAAGCTGCCGGCTGCAGCACATACGAATCATCGTAGATCGAGATAAGCTGCTTGGCGATCGATTGGGCAACGTCGGCCTTCCCGTATCCGCCGGCCGCCCGATCGACCGTTACGTAGTCGGTATAGAAATAAACGGGAATGCCCAGGTCCTCGTATTTCTGCACGAATGCGCGCCAATCGCCGGCGTTGCCGACCTTCTTTTCATAAGGAAGGTGCGTCGGCGACGAACCGGTCGCGCCGCCCTCCGTGTAGCCGCGGACGACGACCGCCATGCGATCCGCTCCATTCCCCCGCAGGTCGTCCAGCATATGCTCCATCTCTTGCAGCGTGGCCATCGGAATCACTTCGCGCCCGATCATTTTCTTCTGACGATCCGCCGCCAGAAACTCGATGCGGAGCGGAAGCGATTGCGCGTCTTCCGGTTTTCGAGCCGGCAGCTCTCCCCGCTCAACCAGCTCGCTCTGCAGCCGGACGGCCATTCCCGAATAATCCGCCTGCGGCCCGGCAAGAAGCATCACTTTAAGCGAGGCGTCGAAAGAATTTCTCTCTTTTTGATTCAGGGTCATGCCTTTGCCTTTCTTGTCCAAAGGCTGGAAGTATTCTTGCCTGTAAATCCATTTGGCGGTCGTCCAGTGATAAGCTGTGGTCACGCCGCTCGGGTACGCTCGTATTTCTGCATAAGGCGCTCCGCCCGTTATCCAGGAGACAAACGCATTTTTGCCTTCTTGATGGGCGATGCCGAACGCCGGCACGTAGATTTGCTCCGGATCGTTCGCCAGCGTATCCCTGAACTGAAGGCCGCCCTTGATCCCGAGATCGTCGCCGTACACTCTTCCGATATACGGCTGAGTGGCGATCGTCCGCTCGCTCAAGCTGATCAGCGCGCCAGAGCCGTCAGGGATAAGCATATAGCCTTTCTCCTTCTGAACGCCCTTCGTCCCGCCGAAGTAAGGATACAAGTAGAGGGATTGCAGCGAATGGCCCTCGTCGGTCTCCTCGATGGAAGCGTGCGGAACGATGAATTCCACCGCATCCTCCGTCAGCTTGACGTCCAGCCGGAGCGAGATTCCGAGCTTCTCATACCGTACAGCCGCCGAGAAGCCGTCCGCTGCGTTCTCGAACGCAATTCGGGCCTGCTCTCCGGTGACGGGAGCCATTCTGACTTTGTGCTTGGCATCCCTGTATTCCACAGTCAGTCCGGATTCGAAAAACGCTTGCCACGTTTGATTCAGCTGGTCATCCTTCTCGTCCAGCGTGCCGTCCCAGACATACCCGTTCTCTTTGTTCTCGACTTTGATGCCCAGCGTTGCCCTGTTGACGTATAGCGCCAAGCGGTCATTCTCCGCCGCTTTCTCATAGGAAGAGAGGAGATTCGCGGCTGCGTTCCCGCTCGCTTCAGGGACATCCGTGTCGGGCGCTCTTTGTTCCGCCCATGCCGCTATAGCGAGCAAACCAGCCAACAACAGCAACGAGAACGACAATGCGGCGATGCGTTTCGCTTTGTTAAGCACGGTTTCTCAACTCCTGAACGATCGTTTGAACAAATTCAACTTCCTGATTAAACAGCAGCACGAGCAGAAACAGCACCAGTGCGGCCAGCACGATGGCGAAAATCGTCAAAAACAAATTTCGCACGGTTTGCCCGAACGTGTAATCGTGAAGCTCCTTCACCATGATGCACACGAGAAGAATCGACCAGCCTTGAACGAAGAGCATCGCATAATCGTAAACGAATTTCTCGTTAAACGTCAGCACGTTGCTGACCAGCGCGATCGGAAGCGCAAAAACGAGGTAAGGCGATAGCGCGTAAATCGTACCGATGTACACTTCGGACAATCGTCCTTCGCCATCGCTGATCGTGCTCACCATGTAGTTCATGACGACCCAGAACAAGAGCGGCACAGCCGCGGTCAATACAATCGGCAGCCATTCCATTTGGTCGGGATCTCCGCTCGCAAACAAATACCCCTTGGCATACACCAGGATCACTTGGAGCAGCAGCAGCCACGCATAGAGAATCGTTGCCGAGCGCACGGTCGCCCGTTTGTTGTCCTTCAGCTCCTGAACGGCGTCGATCGGGTGCTTGAGGAAATGAAACAGGAAGCCAAGCTCCCGCATCAGCGGAATTCGCGCGATCGCGCGTCCGAGGCGTACGAACGGCTGCAATAAACGGAACCGCCGATGAAGCCGCCGGAGCGCATAACCCAACGCGAAGCAGGCTAGGACGACATACACGACAACATTCATATTGCGCTGAAGCCAATCGTTGCGGATTTTCCAGAACGCGTCGGAATAGCCGCTCTTGTCCTCCGCCATCTTGAAGCTTTCCAGCGCTTCGCCGTTCCTGTTCTGCTTAAAATAAGATTGAGCCAGAGATTGATACGATAGAATAAAGAAGCTGTTCATCTTGAGGATCTCTTGCCAGATTCCCTCGCTCTGTACGTATAAGCCTTGCTTATAGTGATCGACCCCTTCGAACACCTTGGCCGCGAACGGAGTAATCCGATAGCGGTTGATCACATTGCGCTCCCGATCCGCTACGAAGATCGTCTGACCGGAATCGACCACATCGATCGCCGAGGCGTTTTTCAGAAGTCCCGCGCGTTCGTACAAGTCGTCCGATCCGCCGAACAGAAACAACAGATTGCCGAAGCTGTCGTAGACGGCGATGATCCCCTCGGCGTCCAAGGCGAAGATGTTGCCGCCCGCATCGACGTCGATATCGATCAACGTGCGGCTGGTCCACGATTGGGTAGACAAAATGTTATCGCCAACGATATTCATCTTCTTGATGTCTCTAATCCCATTCGTCACGGTGTAGAGAAGCCCTTGCTGATCCAGCACGAGGCTGGTCGGGGACGGCGGCGTCGATCGGAACAGCTGTCCCCTCTGATCTTCCGTAAAAATGAGCCGTTGGAGGAGCATCTTGAACGACAGGTTCGTTTCATTCGCGCCAACGTAGCCTAGAAATCCCCCGTCCTTGTTCAACTGCACGACGCCGTTAATCGAACCTTCGCTAATGACGTAGAGGTTGCCGCGTTTGTCTACCGCGACCTTTCTCGGCGCAAAATCGTTCTTTTTCCCGTAGATCGGCTCTTCCGGACGGCCCAATTGCTTGACGAGCGTTCCTTGCCGGTCAAATACGACAATTTGCTTGAGCCCGTAATCCGCGACGTAGATAAGCTGGTCGGGAGCGACATAAACGCCGGACGGATTCGACAATACTCCTTCTCCGATCCACTTCGGAGGATTCTGGCCGTCGTACTCCGCAATCCTCGCATTCCCCGCATCGGCAATGTACAGCAATCCGGTCGGTTCGTCATAGAAGATATCTGCCGGTTGATTCACGTCAATGCGGATCAATCCGTCCGGTTCATAGGCATTCTGCGTCCCGACCAGCATTCCGCCCGGCCCCTGCGTCAATGTCGCGTAGGGTGAGTTCGCCATCGCTTCCGCCGCGTTTTGCACGAGAAGACAGCCGCCCAATAAGACAAGCAACAGCCATTTGCCAATCGCCCTCTTTGTCATCTGCATCACCCTTATTTCAGCCCGGAATGAGCCATCGTGTTCATCACCCGGCTTTGCATAAAGATAAAGATCAGCAGGTTCGGGATAAACATAATCAGCGCGGCTGCCGCCGAAATCCCTTGACCTGCGACTTCGTTATTGTTGGCCGTAAAGGTCGACATATAATAAGCGAAGTTTTTCAGGTTTTCGTCATTGACGTACAGCGTGGCGGGCTCCGTGCTGTTCCAGCTAAGCTGGAACGACAAAATCGCGATCGTGGCGATCGCCGGCATCGTCATCGGAATGACAATTTTCCGGAAGACCGTCCAGTCGCCGGCCCCGTCCATCTGCGCGGCCTCGATCAGCTCGTTCGGGATTTGATCGATAAACTGCTTCAACAGGAAGAGGCCGACCGGCATCGCCAAGAGCGGAAGTATGTTCACCCAGAAGCTGTCGATCAATCCCAGCTCGACCACGAGAAAGTATCTCGGAATGGAGACGGCGACCGGCACGAACATGAGCGCAAGCGTATTGATCGAAAACAGCAAGTTCTTCAGCTTAAACTTTTTCTTCGAAAAGGCGTAGCCAGCAGCCGCGCTGACCAGAATCGTCGCCACCACCGTCGCAAGGGTAATGACGACTCCGTTGAAAATATAACGGCTGACCGGAATGCCGGACACCGTAAAGGTAGACAGCAGGAAACGAAAGTTGTCCAGTGTCGGTTCTTGGGCGAAAAATCTCGGTGGAAAAGCAAACAGCTCCTCCATCGGTTTGACGGCATGGGAAAATATAAAAATGATCGGCAAAATCATAAACAACGAGAGGGGCGCCAGAATCAGGTAGAACTTCAACTGGCTGATGTGAAATCGGCTCGGATTCATCTTCGTGCCTTGAAATGAAGCCATACGCGTTCCCTCCTACTCTTTCTCGGCGAACAGTTTCCATACGAATTTCGAGCAAATCCAAATCATGCCCAGAAGCACAACCGAAATCGCCGAAGCATAGCCCATCTCATAGCGGATAAAGCCGTAATCCTCGATATGGTTGACGATCAGCTGGCCGGCATAAGACGGCGTCGGGTTCGTGCCCGACAGCTCCACTCCGATGATCCCCGCTTGAAAAGTCGAAACGACGGCCATGACGGCGCCGAATAGCATCTGCGGCTTCATGGACGGAATCGTAATATGGATAATTTCCTGAAAGCGGTTCTTGATTCCGTCGATATAGCCCGCTTCGTACATTTCCGAGTTGATGTTGAGCACCCCGGCGAGCATGGCCAGAAATCCGATGCCCATGCTGCTCCAGATCGTGACGACCATCATGATCGGCAGCAAATAGTCCGGCGACTGAAGCCATTGAATCGGCTGCGTGATGAAGCCGTTGCGCAGCAGCAAGCTGTTCATATAGCCCGTCGGATCGCCGCTGAAGAGCGTCTTCCAAACGACGGTCATCGCAACCCCTGCCGTAAGGGACGGCGAATAGATCAGCAGGGCAAGAATTGTTCTCGGTCCCTTCTGAATTTGCGCCAAAATCCAGGCGAGCAGGAAAGAAAGAAGATACGCGATCGGCCCGACCAGCAACGAGAATTTCAGCGTATTGGGCAGCACGTACTGCATAAAGACGCTGTCGCTCATAAACAAGTCGGTATAATTTTTCAGTCCCGTAAACTTCGGGAGCTGAATGGCATTAAAGCTCGTAAAGGAGAGCCCGATCGCTACGGCTACGGGAACGACGATAAAAGTAAAGAAGAGCGCGAGATAAGGAGCGAGGAAGAGGTACGCAGACCCTTCCTTTCTCATCCATTCCTTTAACTTAGTTCCCATCTCTTCCTTTCACCCAGCTTTCTACATCCTCGATTGTTGTGACGCGATACGGAGCGACAACTTCGCCCTGCCTCATGTAACCGAACTCTTCCATCTTCCTTATCGTTTCCTTGTTGATCTCGTTGACGGCTTCCTCTACCGTGGAGCGGATATTTTCGCCGTCGAATACGACCTTGGTCCAAATATTGCTCAGTTCGCGTTCGATCATATAGGAGCTCGGCGTCTTCGGCACCTCTCTCAGCCACTCCCATTGCTCGAGAATGACTTGCTTGTCTTCTTCCGGCCAAAATTGCTGCTTGAAGGCTTCATGGTTGGCGGTATTCCACAAGTATTCCTTGCCGTACAGCGTCTGCAGCTGGTTCGCGAAAGTCGCTTGCGTCTCCGTCGAGAGCCACCATTTCAAAAATTGCCACGCCTCGTCGGGATGCTCGGTATCGTTGAAGATCATCGATACTTGCGCGGAGCCCGGCTCCCAGCGAACGACTTCTCCGTCGCGTTCGATCCCGGGCGCGGGAGCGATTTTCCATGCGCCTTTCAGCTCCGGGGCTGCGACCTGCATCTGGATATAAGTCGCAAAGTTGCCGATGCCCAGAGGCATTTTGCCGGTACGAAAGTGCTCGTAAAATACGGGAACCTGCATCTGTAAGCCATATAACCGGAACAAATTCGTCATCAGCTCGATGCCTTCGAGCGATTCCTTGCTGTCGAGCCCCGTCTCGAACGCATCCCGCCCGAACATATCCCCGCCCGCTTGATAGATGAAAGGCGCGGTGGCCATGAACGGCTTGGTCCCCGTTGCGCCGGCAATCGGCGTATAGAAATTCATCCCGTATCTCTGAAGCTCCGGCATGATCTCGATCACGTCGCTCCATGTATCCGGCACCGGAATATTCAGCGATTCCAGCATGTCTTCCCGATAGAACAGCACATAAAAATCTTGCGTCTCAGGCAGTCCGAATACTTGATCGTTGACGACGAGAGGCACAATCGCCCCAGGGGAGATCGGTTCGATAACTTCTCCGAAGTCTTCGAATTGCCTTAAATCCAGCGCCGCGCCGCGAAAGCCCAGATCGAAAGGGATTCCGTTGCTGATGCCCAGCGCCAAGTCCGGAGCGATGCCCGATGCGGCTGCCAGCGTAAGGCGCTGCTCGTTAGGCAGCGTCGAGAACTGAATCTCGATGCCCGTCTGCGGCGTAAATTGTTCGTCGACCATCCGCTGAAGCAGCTCCATATAGTTTCGAGGGCGATTCATCCATACGCTCAAGGTCGGCCCTTCATGGCTTGCCGGATTGCGCGGCTTCCAGAACGTATGAAAGAACTGCTTGGTTCCTTCGTATACGGAACCGAACCAGGACGCCCGGTGCTCCGGCAACGTTGCGTTCGGATTGGAAACGTACAATTGATCGATCGTTAACGGCTGCATTTCGAAATCCAGAATCGCATTCGACAGATTTTGCGTGACGGAGCCCGATCCGCCGTTCAGCTCATTCAGCCTGCGGGGGATCAAGTTCGGCTCGGCGGCCAGCTTCTCCAAGCTGCCCACGGCCATCTTCATGGCGGTCAAGCCCTTGGAGCTGCCCCGCCCCCCGTTCAGGGCCAACGCGCGCTCGTACTCCTCGCTTAGCGCCTGCGCGATTCCCAGCAAATCCTCTCGAAGCGTCGGAACGTATTCCGTGATTTCCCAATCGCGATTCTGATCGGCGTCGTTGCCCGCTAATTTGCGGATTTCCAGCGCCAAGTCATTCGCTTGACGAATCGAATTCAGCAGCGTCTGCATGACGTCGTAATACGGGCTCGCATCCGCCATGATGCCGATTCGGTGCTTTCCTTTGCTTAAATAGAACCGATAAGGACCTTGCTCGCCCTGCAGCACTTCGGTTTTCCAAGAGGCGGTATAGTCGAAGGGGTAATTTTTCGCTTCCGCAAACGGAACTTGCCCGTCTATCGTAAAAGTTCGGAATACCCGGGAATTTGGCTTGTCGTCCTGCTTGTATTTGACGCCGATTTGATAGAGACCGTCCCGCTCCGCTTCGATCTCGTAATACACCGTTTGCCCCGATTGATCCCACGTCTTGCCGCCGAGCGTATTGAGAAGCAGCAGGTTTGTTTCGTAAGGATTGACTCCCAAATCCCTGCTGGGCAGCGGATTGATCGTCGTATCGTTTTTGAAATCGGGCTTCTCCGCTTCCTTAATCATGAGGACCGCTTCAGCTTCCGCCCTGTCTGCATGCCGTGCGGAATATTGCGCATACGAAGGCCAGCGGGTTGGCGATGCCGCCGTCAGGCTGCCGCTTAACATTTCCCCGTTCACCAATGCGACTTTGATCCTGTTTATCCCTTTATTCAGCTTGATCGTCATCGGCTCCGGGTTCATCCGGGTCGAATCCGCCAGTTGAATCGTTTGCCATTCGTCCGCCCGCAATTGCGTCGGCATCACTTCGTTGCCGTAGCGGTCTTTCGGAAAGTCGTCCGTTCCGCTTATCCAAAGCGGCGGCAGGACGAATCGGCGAGCTTCCGGGCTCGGGTATTCGCCGTTCACCTGAATGCTAATCTCCGTAGCCTGCAAGCCTTCGGCCAAGACAAAATAATCGAACGAAAGGGTATACTCCCCTTCCTCTGCAACGTCGAATGCAGCTTCGAAGCTATCGCCTTTCCTTAAGTGAATCGCGCCGTCCTCGTAGCCGTAAGCCTCCTTTGCGGCAACAATCGGCAAGTCGGACAGCATATGGGAGGGGGAGACCCTGTAGGATCTCCCCCCGGCTGGATTCGCTCCTTCGCTCTCCATTTGATCCAGCGAGGCAGAGTGGCGGTTATAGACGATATTGGAAGCGGCATCGTCCTTGCCTCCGAGAGTGAACCCATAGATGCCTGAGACTGCAATGAGAACGGTCAGAACCGCGCCGATGAAGAGCTTGGCTCCCTTACGCCTTAACATGGATTCTACCTCCCCTGGCGCCGGTTAGTCGTTATTCCGCCATCGCAGAGATCGCAGCGGCCGCTGCCTTGTACTCTTCGTTAGCCAGCTTGTTGATTTGTTCCGCATAGTCTTCAATCTTGGTTTGGCCATGCACGCTATGGTGGATAAGATCTCCAAGGTTCGCGTTGTCTTTGTCGCCGGCTTTGACGCCGGTCGGCGCTTCCCATCTGGACCGCACATAGCCCGGAACGATTTTGACGCCTTCGACGATCGCTTGGTCGATGTTGTCGAACGCTTCCCTCAAGCCTTCGTAATTGTTGGTCGCAAAATATTGCTCCAGGATGCCGGGGTCCGTCGTCAGCGGCAAGGAAGTGTACGAACCGTCCGTGTTAAGCTCCATCCGCTTCAAAATGCCGTCTTGGCCAAAAGTCATAAACTTGGCGAACTGATAAGCCTCGGCAGGGTGCGCGCTGCTCTGGGCGATGCCCATGAAATCGCCGACGAGCGCGAATCTGCCGCCAGGCGTGCCGATAAACTTGGATTCGAAGCTCAGGCTGCCGAATTCTCTGGTCGCCCATGTGCCCTCCCAACGAACGGCGACTTTCCCTTGATTCCAGACCTCGCCGTGCCAGCCGGCGTTGTACTTGGCTTTTTCTTCTTCCGTCAAGCTATCGAAAGTGTATTTTCCCTGCAGCATTTGCTTCGCTTTGTTCACGCCGTCGATATAGGCCGGATCGTTCAGGTTGTACTGCTGACCGTCCCACGTATACCAGCCCAACCGCGGATTAACGGAAGCCGCGTACCAATCCGGAATTTGGATCGCTTCAGACAAGCCAAGAATGTTTTCCTGAGCGTTGTTCAGCGTCTTTACCGCATTCATAAAATCGTCCCAAGTCGGGGAGAAGTCAAGCTCGGGCAAGTTGGCCTGCTCGAACAGGTCCTGATTGATGAAATAGCCCATGAAGAACATACCGGCAGGAATCGCGTACGTTCCGTTGCCGTAATGAGCGGCTTGCTCCAGCACCTTCGGCAAGCTGGCCCATTCCGCATCATCCGCAGTATAGCTATCGATATTCAACAGCCATTCGTTGGACAAGCCGAACGGGATGTTCGGCAGCATCATGACGTCCGGCAAGTTGCCCGCGGCTGCGGCGGCCGCCAAGGAGTCGCCGTATTTCGAATAGTCGAACGATTCATCCAACTGGATGTCGATGTGCGGGTACGCTTCTTCGAAGGCGGCAATCATTTGTCTTTCGATATTATTGTCCGCCTCGGTGCCCAGGTTCCAGTTGGCATACTTGATGACGACCTTCTCGCCCGGCTCGGCTGTTTTTTCTCCCGGTGACGGCGTCTGGCTCTGAGTTCCGGTCGCCGGGCTTGCGCTGCTGCCGCCGTTGCTGTCGTCCGACGAACAAGCGCTAAACAAGGAAACGAACAACGCAAAAACCAAAGCGACGACAACCGTTCTTTTCTTCATACAGATCCCTCTCCTTTGATTATGTTCATGATCGTAATCCCGGATTTGCCTTATTCTCTAAGCAAGCACGATTTTCGCACAACCAATTCCGTCGGCAGCATATATTCATGGTCAATGCTCTTGCCGTCCAGCAGCTGTAAAATCAAGTGGGCGGCAAGAGAACCGACCTCGTACTTGGGCTGCCGAATCGTCGTTAACGGCGGGTTCATATATTCGGCAAGCAATATATCGTCAAAGCCGATAACCGAAATCTCTTCGGGAACCCGAATTCCGGATTCTTTAAAAGCTTGCATCCCCCCTACCGCCATCTCATCGTTCGCATAGAAGATCGCGTCCGGAAGATTTCGCTGGGCAATTAACAATTTCGTCGCCCGATATCCGTCATCGATTGTGAATTTTCCGTTTACGTTCAAATTCGAGGCGCTTTTGTACCCGTAATCATTCAAAGCTTGCATGTACCCTTTGTAACGAAGCTTATGATCGTAGGAACTGCTCGAATTGCTAATGTAGGCGATTCGTTTGCAGCCGTTCTTGATGAGCAGCTCCGTCGCCATATACCCGCCTTGCTCGTTATCGACGAGAACATTGTAGATATGGTCGCTCTTGAGATGCCGGTCAAGTACGACAATCGGAAAGCCTTTGCGGGCGGATTCCAGTATCGGTTCGTCCTGAAGATTGTGAGCCGAGACGATGACGCCGTCCACGCGCTTCTCCTTCAGGAACTTGATCGCGGTCGATTCGTTCCCTCCGAAAGAGCTGCAGGCGATGAGGTCGTAACCATTCTCGAAGGCAATCTCCTGCACGCCTCTAATCAGCTCCGAATAATACGGACCGGACATGTCGCTTACGATCAGCGCAATCGTCTTCGTGCTGCTTCGCTTCAGATCGGTTGCCCATCCGTTCTTCTGAAAATTTAATTGCTTGGCAGCCTCCAGAACCTTCGCTCTTGTCGCCTCGCTAATTTTGCGGTTGCCATTAATCGCGTATGATGCAGTCGACAAGGAAACGCCCGCCGCTTTAGCTACATCCTTAATCGTTGCCATTCCTGTTACTCCTTCTTTGTCAATCGTCGATAGATCAATCGAAACGTTTCACCTATAGCTATCATAATGCAGGAAATATAAGGTCGTCAAGCCTCTTTTGTAATCGTTGTCATCGTTCTCCTTTGTATGATTAATGTCAGATAATCTGCTATAGTATAAAGGATAATTCAGTGAGTCCCGAAAAGATAACCGTCTATTGAGAAAAATCAACCTAAATAGTGAAACGATTCGCTATTTCAGACAAGGATAGCGAATTTGCTCCTTTCTGAACCACCACAAAAAACCAAGAAGTTAAGCGCGAACAGACGCTTAGCTCCTTGGTTTATTCCGAATGTTCCAATGTTGGGGTTAGTCTCTTTGCCTCTTTCTATTCACTATGACTGCGATGTGCGCTCCACGCGCCGCAACCGCTCGCCCAGCTCCCAGCTGCTGAAGTGGTCTTCCCAAATCACATGATACAGATTGCCGTGAACTTCGACGATGACTCCCTTCGTGCCGTCCTGCACGTAGACGACGTGGTCGCCAACCTTCATCCCGTCTCCCACCTTGTCACCCGAGTCGAAATACGATTCCGTGCCCGCCTTTCGGATACACCCATTTGATATTCTGGTGCGGACAGCCGATGCGGCAGCTGCCGCATTCGTGACAGCCTTCGTAGCCGACGTGCATGCGCACTTCTTCCCATTTGTAGACTTCGGCGGGACAGAAGATCGTGCAGATTTTATCGGGGCAGCTCGTCAGGCAGACCTCCGCGTCCATCACATGAAGATGCGATTGCGTATCCGCGTTGAACCGGATCAGGTACTGCTTTTCCTCGAGGGTCGAGCCCTTGGCCGGAGGGGCCGGCTGCGCTTCGCTCATCACTTCATCACCCTCCACGCCCGATACAAGTCTCGGGCCATCTTGATCTTCTTCTTGGCCGGGCCGATGTCCCGCCATATCTTCCTCTGCTTCTCCCGCTTGGGCATGCCGTCGACGGTCAGCATCTGGCTCGCCGCCCGGTTCATCATCGGGATGTACTGTTCGAAGTATTGCGGAAATTTGTCGAAGTGGTGGGTCGCGTCCTTGTATTTCTTCAGGTCCTGCCCGACGAAGCTGCCCATCAGCCTCTTGCGGTAATCGTCGAGAGAAGCCTCCGAGAAGTCCTCGCGCTCCCTGGCCGCGACGATCGTCTCCGCCGCCAGCCGGCCGGACGTCATCGCCATGTTGGAGCCTTCGCGGTGAATCGCGTTGACCAACTGGGCCGCATCGCCCACGACGACGACACCCGCGCCGACGACCTTGGGCATGGAGCGGTAGCCGCCCTCGGGAATCAGATGGGCCAAGTACTCCTGGGCTTCCGTGCCTTGAAGGTAAGGACGGATCATGGGATGCGCCTTCACGTATTCCAATAGCTCGTAAGGCTTTATCTTATGCTTGATAAGACCGGAGAGCAGCGTGCCGACGCCGATGCTCAGCGTATCTTTGTTCGTGTACAGAAACCCTGTGCCGAGAATGCCCTTCGTCGCGTCTCCGAACAGCTCGATCGTGCAGCCTTGGCCTTCCTCCAGGTTAAAACGGTCCTCGATGATCTTCTTGTCGAGCTTGAGAATTTCCATCGTCGCCAGCGCCACCTCGTCCGGACGGAACTCCTTGTGGAAGCCGAGCGACTTGGCGAGCAGCGAATTGACGCCGTCGGCCAGCACGACGACGTCGGCTCGCAGCTCTCCGTCCGGCCGGTCGGTTCGGACGCCGACGACTTGACCGTTCTCGACGACGCATTCGAGCACGACCGTCTCGTTCAGCAGCAGCGCGCCCTGCTCCACCGCCTTCGCGGCGAACCACTGGTCGAACTTGGCGCGAAGCACCGTAAAATTGTTGTACGGCTCCTCCGCCCATTCCATCCCCTTGTACGAGAACGTCACCGCCGACGTCTTATCCATCATCATGAACCTCTGTTCGACAATCGGCCGTTCGATCGGCGCCTCCTTATGGAAGCCGGGGACGACCTCCTCCATCATTTTGCGATACAGCACGCCGCCCATTACGTTCTTGGAGCCGGGATACTCCCCTCGCTCGATCAAGAGCACGTTCACGCCCGCCTTGGCCAGCTCGTAGGCGCAGGCGGTTCCGGCTGGCCCCGCTCCCACGACAATCGCGTCAAATTTTTCCGGCATCGGCCTCTTCCTTTCTCCCCAATACGGATTTGAAAGCCTCGGTCAGCATCGGAACGATCGTAAGCGCGTCGCCGACGATGCCGTAGTGGCAAGCCTGGAATATGGGGGCCGCCGGGTCTTTATTGATCGCGATAATGAGTCCCGAGTTTTGCATGCCGACCACGTGCTGAATGGCGCCCGATATGCCGATGGCGAAATAAATTTTCGGCGTCACCGTCGCTCCCGTCTGCCCGACCTGATGATGATGTTCGATCCATCCGGCCTCCACGACGTCCCGACTCGCCCCTATCGCCGCGCCGAGCGTATCGGCCAGCTGCCGGACGACCTCAAACCCCGCCGGACTTCCCAGCCCCTTGCCGCCCGCGACAATAATATCGGCTTCGTCGATGCGGACGCGGCGCGTCGTCGATCGGATGATCTCGAGCACCTTCGTGCGTATCTCCTCTTCCTTCAGCGGAATGCACTCCTCGACGACAACGCCGGACGCTCCCGGTTTTCGGGGGAGCGCTTTCATGACTTTCGGCCGAACGGTCGCCATCTGCGGACGATATTTCTTGCACAGAATCGTCGCCATGATGTTCCCGCCGAATGCCGGACGGCTGGCGAGCAGCAGCCCCGTGTCTTCTTCGACGTCCAGCTGAGTCGTATCCGCGGTCAACCCCGTCGGCAGATCGGTGGCGACGGCGCTGGCCAGATCCTTTCCCGTCGACGTCGCTCCGTACAGCAAAATTTCCGGTTTATGCTTCTCCACGCAAGCCAGCATCGCCCTCATGTAGGTCTCTGTCCGGTAGAACCGGTAGATCGGCGCATCGTACACGTACACTTTATCCGCGCCGTATTCGAACGCCGTCTCGGCCAGCGCCCCGATATTCTCCCCGATCAGCACCCCGGCGAGCTCCGTCTTCCTCTTGTCCGCCAGCTGCCGGCCGGCTCCGAGCAGCTCCAGCGAGACAGGAGCGATCGCTCCGTCCTTCTCCTCGATAAACACCCACACGCCGCGATATTCCTCGAAATTCACGAAGCCTCACCTCCCGACGAGCCGGCGAACAGCTCTTGACGCGACATCAGAATCTCCAGCAATTGAGAGACTTGAGCCTCCGGCTCGCCTTCGAGCATCCGGCCTCCCTGCGGCTTCGGCGGCGCCCATACCGAGCTGACGATCGTAGGAGAGCCCTTCAGTCCAAGCTGCGTCTTATCGATGTCGGGCAGATCGGCGACCGACCAGATGTGCGGCTGATAGCGGGCCGCTCGCAGCATGTTCGGCAGCGAGGAATAGGGGACCTCGTTAATCTCCTTCTCGACGGAGAGGAGACAGGGCAGCGTGGAGCGCACGACCTCGTGTCCGTCCTCCAGCTTGCGATGGACGATGGCGTGCCGCCGCTCCGCGTCAATCTCGACGACCTGACAGACGGAGGTCAGCGGCGGCATATCGAGACGGCGCGCGATGCCGGGCCCGACTTGACCGGTGTCTCCGTCTATCGTCATCTTGCCGCAGATGATCAGATCGATCGGCCGGGTCTGCGCGATCTTCTCCAGCGCCTTCGTCAGCGCGTAGCTCGTCGCCAGCGTATCCGCGCCCGCGAACGCCCTGTCAGTAATCATGTAGCCTTCGTCGGCGCCGATCTCGATGCATTTGCGAATCGCCTTGACGGCTGGCGGCGGCCCCATCGTCAGTACGGAGACGACGCCTCCGTACCTCGCCCGCAGCCGGACCGCCTCCTCGACGGCGTGCGCGTCGTAAGGATTTAGAATCGCGGGCGCGCTGGAGCGATCCATCGTGTTCGTCTTCGGATTCATCTTGATGATCTTCGTATCCGGCACCTGCTTGATGCAGGCGACGATATGGAGCATGCGACTCACCCTTTCCGCTCTGACCGGCTCGTTGCCCGGTTCTCACCCATTCACTTATTTATATTAGGGGGAAGGCGGGATCATGACTGGGTTTGTCCTTTGGCATCTGGCGATCGACTAGCGAATCGGATAGCTCAATAAACCTTCTATTCACTGAGACGGTTTTCTTGTGTTCAAGAATTTAACATAGCCTTTCAAAAAAAGATAATGGCAGTATTATTGGAAAAATAGATTTATCATTTTAATATATTCCAATAAACAAGAAAATTCTGTATAATCTAGTCACAAACTGTTGAGAGGAGCGTAGTTGGTTGGAGTCTCTTATCTACGTGGCGATTTATACTCTTGAAGCGTTTTGCACAATATCAGCCAGCTACATGTTGTTTCGGTTTCCTTTTAAAGAGTTTTTGCTGAAAAAGCTTGTACTATGTACTCTGTTAGCGATATTTTCCTACTCATTGAGAGATATAACGGTTATTAACGAATTTTCAATTATTGTCCCAATGACTTACCTTGTTTCCTATACCCTGTTTATTCACTTTGTCAGCAAGATACGGATTCTGTGGGCGTCCGTTATGATGATCACGGGTTACGCTCTTGTCGGTGTCATTCAAATGATTGTATTGATTCTTTTTGATACCTTTGGCATTGAGATGGCAGATGTCCAAAGAAATCTACCCTACTTAGCATCAGTTCAATCTCTTACTGCTGCTATCGTATTTCTCTTTTCTTTCCTCTACTACTTCCGCGGTTCCGGATTTACGTACGAATTTCCGCGTTGGCGGTGGAAGCATATCTGGCTCGTCTTTCTGGAAATCCTACTAATCGCTTTAATATTTCGATTTATTTTATTAAACAACCTTTTCTTGACGATTGCCGTTGGAGCCACACTCATCGCACTGCTGATTCTAAGCAGAAAAATGGAGAGGGATGAAATTCGAAATGAACTGGAGCCGTAGTCTTGCAGACAATATCGCTGGTCGGATTCATTCCGCCAATCCTCATCATTCCGTCAGCCTCCCTGTACAAAGATATGCAATTGAGACAATTATAACTAACTCAATCATAATCGCTGTATCATTGGCTATTGGAAGTCTGCTCACTAATGCATCCCTTGTTCTTCTTGCCCTGATAGCTTTTCTTCTTCTACGGTTTATCACCGGGGGATATCATTTCTCATCGCCAACCGCTTGTATCGTAACGACGGTGATCGCCTTAAATCTGATTCCATTACTTGCTCAATCCGTTCAATCCGATACGATGACCCAGATCTTAACTCTTACAAGTCTGCTGCTCTGCATCTGCTTCGCTCCTCAAGGGAAGCGGTCGATCGTCAAGCAGCACCTCACCATTAAGCTGGTAGGAGGAGCAATCATCTCCGTCAATTTCGCGGTGATGTCTGCCATTCTCGCGATTGCATTTCTCCTGCAAACTGCGACTCTCATTCACTTTAAGAAAGGAGGAGTTAGGACATGAAAAAAGTTAGGCTTTCTGTATTGTTTGTTCTTTCCACAATCTTAGGACTAGTTGCTTTTGTACAGTCTTCCTTTGCATGTCAATTAGGACTGTACGACCCCGAAATGCCTGAAGAACTGCAGTAGGAGGAGCTTATGGAGTGGATCAAGGAGCTCCCTGTAAGTCGAGACCCTAAAGGTGCAACAGGCATCGTGTCGTTGCCGATGGACTCCATTCTATACATCCACTTCTATGAAGCAACGATCCAAGTCCACACCGCTACAGATATGTTTTACTTTACGTTAGGGAGCAATCTGAGCGTGCTCGTCGATAACCTGAACAACTCGGGCTACCAGTTCGAGAAGACGGACCGCGCTCAGGTCGCGGATTATCGACGAATAAGCCGCATCGAGAAAACAGAGTTTTTTCAATACAAGGGCTATTTCGAGGGAACCGACAAGTACGTCATTTTCTCGGAGAGCAACTACAAGAAAGCGCTAAAGATGCTGAAGGATCGCTCGGAATAGAGCGATCCTTCAGCATCTTTCACAGCCTCTTCCCCAACCCCCGTCAACGAAAAAGAGGCTGCTCACCCTCACCCCCCATCGTGGAAGATGGCGAGAGATGCAGCCTCTTGCTAATCGATTACCCGAAAATCGCCTGAATGACCGGCTTCGTATGTCCGCCCGGATACATCAAGTAGAGTAGTACGTATACCGTCACGCCGGTAATGACCGTAGCGAACCAGATAACGGCGGTCGTCCGCCCGATCTTGCGGTGCTTGGCGAACTTCTTGCGGAACGCCAGCGTCAACGTCGTAATGCCGAATACTGCGGCCACCGTCGCCAGTACGATATGAAACAACAGGAAGACCAAGTAGATCGTTTTCAAGCTTTCGGGGCCGTTAAACGTCGTATTGCCAATGAAAATTGTGCGGGACACGTAGATGATGAAAAACAAAGTCGCAGCGACCGCCGCCGCTATCATCACCTTCTCGTGCGCCTCGCGCTTCTTCAGGACGATCAGCCGCCAGCCGATGGCGACGAGGATTCCACTGATTAAAATAAAGCTTGTGCTGACGAGCGGAAAAATTTCATACCACGTCATACGCATCCACCTGTTCTATCGTCGGATCTGCCGAGCTACTTTCTTTATTGTACCTATACGAACGGCAGAGTTCAAACATTTGGCGCGATCGTCACACATTGTTAATAACTGCTTACTTCACCGCCGGCTCCAGCACATTATCGTTCTCTTTCGAGCGATCTCTGCGATACCATTGCATGAACACCGTATAGAGGGCCGCTATATTGATCCCTTCCTGAAGCAGCTTCATGATGATACCGCCTAGCTGCTGATCGTCTGTGGCGCTTAACATATTAAAGAATTGCGGCCCCTCGAACTGGCGAAGCAGCTCTGCCGGATCGCCCGACACGCAATATCCCATCGCATTGGCCCACACTTCCGGATCGTTGTAGACGCCGAACAGCGGTCCGCCGGCGAAGATGATCATGACGCAGGCTGGCGTCAGAAGCAGGCCGCTCATAAAAATATAGCCCAGAGTCAGCAGAGGAGACATGCGCCGCCATTCCGGAATCGGACAATAGACATGCCACCACATCGCGGTAGCGCTCAGGAAGAGCAGCGTGTAATAGATGCGGTGAAACGTAAAATGAGTCATAATCCAATCGTGGTTGTCGGGAATGTGATACAGCGAGAACAGCATGATGAAGGCCAGCATGCAGACGATCGGATTCATAAGAAAGCGAAAGAATCCGTTCCTCCAGAATCGGTGTCCGAACGCAGCGCGCCACAGCCAGTGCGGGATGCCATAGATGAGCATAGGCGGAACCAGCATATACGCGAGGGCCATGTTGGTCATATGAAACGTGAACATCAGATGGCCCAACAAGCTCAGCGGTCCGCCCTGCGTCAAGTACAGCAGCACGATCGCCAGAACGAACGTGAGCTGACGAGAGGCGGGTACGGGGGCGCTGTCTGCAAAATGATGCCTCCATGGCCCGACCACGAACGTGTACAGGACAACTATCACCATCATGAAGATCATAAACGCCGGACTCCACAAATCGCTAAAGGAGAAGTACTCCAATCCCATCATGGCTGCCGACCTCCTTTCGAATGCGTTCCACAAGCAAAAACGCCTTCGGCGTCCTCCAGACGCAGAATCGCGTTTTTGTCGGAGGGGATTCAGATCAGGATAGCGAATTTGATCCTTTCTGAATCACTGAAAAAAAGAGAGGACGGATTGCGCCCGCCTCTCTGAAATTCGATTCCGTCCGGGAGTTACCACCAAACCCAATACAGCGCCATGATCACCATCGTGAACACGACAACGACTCCGGACAGAATTCCGATAATCGGGAACAAGTGTCCGCGATCCTTCATATGCATCCAGTAAGCCATTTGAATGATGACTTGAACGACCGCCATGGCGACCAGAATGATATACGTGAAGGTTTCATTGATCTCGCCTGCGGATACTGCAGCGAAGGCAATGATCGTTAAAGCCAGGGAGAGAATGAAGCCGACGATGTGCTTCTGCGGCCCTTCTACTTTATGGCGCTTGGGAAGCTCACCGGATGCCGTCTCGTTGTGATTGCTCGACAAGTTAACCAGCCACCTTTCCCATCAAATAAACAACGGTGAAGATGAAAACCCAGACAACGTCGATGAAGTGCCAGTACATGGCGGAAATATACACCTTAGGCGCGGTAACGACCGTGAGCCCCTTCTTGAACACTTGCCCGATGACTAACGCGATCCAGACGACGCCGAACGCTACGTGCGCGCCGTGGAAGCCGACAAGCGTATAGAACGAAGAGCTGAACGCGCTGGTCGTAAAGCCGTGTCCCTCATGCACGTATTCCACGAACTCGTAGATTTCGAGCCCAAGGAACGACACGCCCAGAAGGATCGTGACGATCAGCCAGGTGACCATCGACTTGCGGTTGTGACGGTGCATCGCCTGGATGGCGAACACGCTCGTCAAACTGGAGGTCAGCAGGATCATCGTCGCGGCGAAGACCATCGGCAGCTGAAACAGCTCTGCCGCCGAAGGCCCGTCGCCGATGTTGTGACGCAAAGCCAGGAATGCCGCGAACAGCGTACCGAACAGAACGACCTCTGCTCCGAGGAACAGCCAGAACCCCAAAATATTGTTGCGGGCCTGGAGCGTCGCCTTCTCCGGTTCATGAGGCAAGTGCCCTTCTACGTGGTCATGTGCGCTCATGCGTGCACCCCCTTATCCTGATCTTCCGGCTCGATATGGAAGCCGTGATCGTCGACCAAAGAGCGGACAACCATGCAGCCGAGCGTGATCGCAAGACCGGCGCCTGCCACGAACAATTGGTCGTACATGAATCCAAACCCGGCGATAAACAATCCGACGCTCATAATGAACGGCAGGATCGAAGGAGACGGCATATGGATCGAACCGACCGGCTCGGCCGGGGTCATCTCGGTCTTACCCTCCATCTTTTCCTTCCACCAAGCATCGTATCCGCGAACGAGCGGAGTCTGCTTAAAGTTATATTCCGGCGGCGGCGAAGGAATCGTCCACTCGAGGGATCGTCCGTCTTCCCACGGGTCGTTGACGGCATTGCGCGGCTTCGCCCACGTGATGAAGATATTGCACACGAACGCGATCGTGCCGATTCCCATCAGAATCGCGCCGATGGTACTGATAAAGTTCATATCGTCGTACCCTTGTCCGCCCAGGTACGTGTAGATCCGGCGCTGCATGCCCAGCAATCCGAGGAAGTGCTGAACGAAGAACGTCATATGGAAGCCGATGAAGAACGTCCAGAACGTAATTTTGCCGAGCGTCTCGTTCAGCATGCGCCCGAACATTTTCGGCCACCAGTAGTGCAGGCCGGCAAAGATGCCGAGGACGAGACCGCCTACAATAACGTAGTGGAAGTGGGCCACGACGAAATACGTATCGTGATATTGATAGTCGGCAGGAGCGGAAGCCAGCATAACCCCGGTTACGCCGCCCATGACGAAGGTCGGAATAAATCCGATCGCGAACAGATTCGCCGCCGTGAACCGGATCGAACCGCCCCATAGCGTAAATAGCCAGTTGAAGATTTTCACCCCGGTCGGAACCGCGATCAGCATCGTCGCGATCGAGAACAGACCGTTAGCCACCGGACCGAGGCCGGTCGTGAACATATGGTGAGCCCACACCATGAAGCCGAGGAACGCGATCAGAACCGTCGCGAACACCATCGAGCTATAGCCGAACAGGCGCTTGCGCGCGAACGTGCTGACGACTTCGGAGATAATCCCGAACGCCGGAAGAATCAGAATGTACACCTCGGGGTGACCGAACACCCAGAAGATGTGCTCCCATAGCACGCCGTTGCCGCCATTGGCGACGTCGAAGAAATTAGCGTTGAACAGCCGGTCGAACATAATGGCGACCAGACCTACCGTCAAGGCAGGGAAAGCGAATACGATCAGCGCGGACGTAATGAAGACCGTCCATGTAAACATGGGCATTCTCATGAATGTCATGCCCGGAGCGCGCATGTTGATGATCGTCGCCATGAAGTTGATCCCGCCGAGCAGCGTTCCGATACCGGCGATCTGGAGCCCGAGAACGTAATAGTCGACTCCGTGCCCGGAGCTGTAGATCGGACCCGCAAGCGGCACGTAGGACGTCCAGCCCGCATCCGGAACCGCTCCCGCGAACCAGCTCAGGTTAAGGAGCAGGCCGCCGAAGAAGAACGTCCAGAAGCCCAGGGAGTTCAGAAACGGAAAAGCAACGTCGCGCGCGCCGATCTGGAGCGGAATGACCGCGTTCATTACCGCGAACAACAGCGGCATGGCCGCAAGGAAGATCATCGTAGTTCCGTGCATCGTAATCAATTCGTTAAAAGTATCCGGGGCGACAAAATCATTCATCGGCTTAAGCAGCTGAATCCGAATGATGATCGCCTCCAACCCGCCGATCAGGAAGAAGAACAATCCCGCGATCAAATACAGGATGCCGATCTTCTTGTGGTCGACGGTCGTTAGCCAATCCATCAAGCCGCTATAGCGCTTGACTTTGTGTCCATGTGCATGTGCTGCTGCCAAGGCCACGTACCTCCTTCAGTTCCGCTGTTTAATATTCAAGCGTATATTCGGCCAAATACTTGGCAATAGCTTCAATCTCTTCAGGCGTCAGACCTGCGTCGTCCGCGTTAGGCATCATCGCGCCCATCTTGATTTTCTGCGGGTCCGTAATCCAATCGCGCAGATGCTGCTCGATTCCGCCGCCTTCATCGTTGAACAGAATGCCGGCGACCGTCTCGCGGCTGCCAATGCCCGTCAGGTTCGGCGCGCTGTTGCCGCCGTTCTCGCCTACCGCGTGGCAGCTCAAGCACTGCGAAGTGAATTTCTCGGCGAGCTCGGCGTCGGCCGGCATAACCGCCGGAGCCTTCATCGCAGTCACCCAACGGTCGAACGACTCGGGGCTGACCGCCTTGGCCTTAAACTCCATCAGAGCATGGGAAGGCCCGCATAGCTCCGCGCATTTGCCGCGGAATACGCCTTCTTTGGGGAACTCCAGGAACATTCTGTTGGTCGAGCCCGGGTTAGTATCCATTTTACCGCCGATCGACGGAATCCAGAACGAGTGCTTCACGTCCGCGGCCACCAGCTCGAAGGAAATCTTCTTGCCCGTCGGCACGATCAGATCTTGAGCAGTGGTGATGCCATAGTCGGTATACTCGAACTCCCACCAGTATTGATGGGCCGTTACCTTAACCTGCACAGCGTCCTTGTCGTTGCTGTAATCCTTGGCAAAGCCGAATACGTTCTGGATGGTGGGAACGCCCAGAATAAGCAGAAGAATGATCGGAATAACGGTCCAGATCACTTCCAGCTTATGGTTGCCTTCCACTTGCTTTGGAATCGCTTTATCCCCCTTGCGGCGGCGGAAGCGAATCAGAACGTAAATACAGATGGCGAACACGACGATGACGACCAGTGTCATAATGCCAATGGACAGCTTCATCAGTTCGAATTGCTTCTCAGCTACCGGTCCTTGCGGATTCAGAGTTGAGAGGTCTTCCCTTCCACATGCCGTCAGCAACAGCACGAGCCCCGTCAGCAGCGGCAACAACCGCTTCATTACAGGCCACCGTTTCATCATATCAACCCCATTTTTACATTTTCATAGAAAACCGTTTGCCTGTCCGGCAGACGCTCCCCATATGTACACGCTGTTGGACCAAGCAACAAACGCTAGCCTCGAGTTCGAAAGCTCCGTTCTTCGGCGGATTTTCAGAACTCCCTCTACAAGCACTCTAATAAATATAAAGATTGTTCCGCCTTCTTGTCAATGTTCACAGAACAGTTCACAAATTGTTCTTAAAACTGTCAAAAAGGCCGCCGTTCTAGGCATTTCATGCTTCTAAACCGGCTCGAAAACGCGATTTTCCTCTCCCTGTCCGTTTAAGGCGTCGGCGTGGGCCGACCGTTCCTTCCTCTCCCTTCTTTTTGCCATTTTGCCCGACTTTTATGTGCGTTTCCGGACGCATACTTGGGCTGCTTTGGTTAAAGCCTATGGGATAATGAATTTTCAAGGAGGTTGGTCTCATGTCGTTCGTACGGCGTTCTTGCCTGCTGGTCGGGATCGTTCTGATCCTCGGCCTTCTTGCCGCCTGCAATTACAAATCCTATTTCCAGAAGAGCAGCCAGGACTATTCCAGCCGGTCCGCAGGCGACCCGAAGACGTCGCAGGTTCGCTCCTACGGAGCCAGAACGGCGGACCCGAAGCAGCATGAGAACCGCTACTTCGAATACAGCTCGGCGCTATCGAACCGAATCGCGGCTCTGCCCGGCATTAACACCGCCATGGTGTTCGTCACGGACAAGAACGCTTATGTCGCGATTATGACCGACTGGTCCGCGACAGGCACGGAAGCGACCGGCGGCGCTCGCTCGCATGAACAGGACAATACGGGAACGACCGAGGGCGTCTACAACGTCAGCAACGGCAGCCCGAAGTGGGACAATCGGCAGGTCGCCACCCCGTACAACTCGTACTTCACGCACAAGGATACGAGCGACCTGTCCTCCGAGCTTCTCCAGGTGATCGGCAGCGAGGTCCGCCGGCATTTCCCCCGCGCCCAGGAGGTTCACATCTCCGCCAACCGCGAATTCGTCAATCAGTCGCTCGAATTCGCGAAGCAGGCCTGGCTCAAGAAGCCGCTCGGTCCGCTGACGAAGGATTTCAACACGCTTGTCCAGTACATGTTCGGCACCGGCAACGAAATCCCGATTCCTCTCTATTTAAAGGAAAGTCCGAATTCGCGTTAGGTCTTCGCCCGAGGAACAGCCGGTCTGCGAGCGCGGTTCCCCGGGCGCGGACGTTACAGCGTCAAGATGAGCGGTCCCTCGCGCGTAATCGCCACCGTATGCTCGAACTGGGCGGCCCATCCCCCGTCCATCGTCATGACCGCCCAACCGTCCTCCGCGATATAGAGCTCGGGAACGCCTTCCGTCAGCATCGGCTCGATCGTCAAGACCATCCCCTCCCGAAGCCTGGCCCCTGTTCCGGCTTCCCCTACGTGCGGCACCTCCGGAGGCTCATGCATCGATCGGCCGATGCCGTGACCGCCGAACTGCGACACGATGCCGTAAGGATTCGCCGCATCGCGGATCGCCGCGGCGATATCGCCTATTCGCTTGCCGGACGAGGCTGCGGCAATCCCGCTCATCGTCGCCCGATATGCCGCGCGCCGGAGACGATCGGCGGAATCCGTCACCCGGCCGACGGCGAACGTCCATGCCGTATCCGCCATCCAGCCGTCCAGCTCGACGACGAAATCGAGCGTCACCAGATCGCCTTCCTTCAGCCTGCGCTCGTCGGGCATTCCGTGACAGACGCACTTGTTCACTGCCGCGCACAGCGCATACGGATACCCGTGGTAGCCTTTCTGCGCCGGGCTGGCGCCCCGCTCCCGCATGTACCGCTCCGCGAGCCGGTTCAGCTCCATCGTCGTCGCTCCCGGTCTGACGCGCTTGCCCAGCTCCCGCCGCAGCCGACCGGCCAGCCGGCCAGCCTTCGCGATTCCCGCCAGCTCCTCGGCGTCCCGAATCGCGCCCTGATTCAGCCGTTTCCCATAGCCCTTCAAGCCGTCCACCTCGCCTGTACGTATTCCATGTATCTATATTCAGATCATAGACGTCAGGCCCCGCTCTGCAAAAAAACGGCCCGGAGAGGCGTTATGTCGCCCTCCAGGCCGATCGTCGTTCACCGCCTCAGGAGGCGGGAGTATTTAATTTCGTCAGCTCGCGTTCCACGAGCACCGTCAGCTCGTCTTCGTATCCACCGGTGATTCGGTATTTGCGGATGTAATCTTTTACAAACTTGCGCGGATCCTTGGGCCGGAAAATTCTCGTCAGTTCTCGCAAACTTTCTTGAACTTCGTTGTGGCTGCGTTTGGCCATGCAATTCCCTCCCAGTGGAATGGATTCCGTTCCCGCTTACCCGGAACGGAGGCGGTATTACGCCACCCGGAGAACCCAAAGCATAAACGGCAGTCGCCACATCTACGGCGACTTGGCTTGGTTCGAGACGATTCGGAGAGCAGCCGATAGGGCGCTTCCCTGAATCTCTTGCAAGGGTTCTTCCTTCAAACTCGATGTTCCACCGCTAGTTGCCGTATAAGAAAACGTTCCTGCATTTTTCGATTATACCATTTATCTGCCGGAGGATAAAGGACTAAACGCACAAGCCCCGCACCGCCTGCGACAACCGGGCGCGAATCGGTCCTGCCCGGCTACCCCCGCTCGCCGTTCCGGACCTCGAACCAGTGGCGGTCGCCCGACAGGGAGAATCGTTCCCCGGACCGCAGCTCATACTTGCGTCCGGGCTTCAACCGCTCTCCGCCGGCGAGGAACGTGCCGTTCGAAGAACCGTTGTCTTCCAGCAAGAAGACGCCCGTCTCCTCTACATAGCTGAGCGTGCAATGGACCCGGCTGACGTCCGCGGCCTCGTAAGGAAACAAAATCGAGCATCGGGCGGGGTCCCGTCCGATGGTGAGCCTGCGGTTCAGAATGCGGTAGCTGCTGCCCGCATGCTCTCCTTCGATCCCGCAAAGCATCGGTTCCCCTTCCTCCGACGCTTCCGCCGTCGTCCCCGGAAGCGGCAGCAGCTGGGTCATCGGTATCGTGTAGTCGGTCAGAGAGGACTCGTCGTCATTCTCGATCGCGGTAGCTTCCTCTTCGCTCCAGCTCTGCAGATGGGAATCGTCGAACGATTCGGAATCGTCCGGCGCGCGGGAAGCCGATTCTTTCGTTTCTTTGCCTCTGACCGTTAATTGCAGGAAGGCGATGACCGCGAATACCGCGACGGCAATGCCGATTCCAAGCGCGGCCAGCAGCGGAAGCGTTCCCGGCTGCATCTGGACGGCCGCCTGAGCGGCCCCGGTCTCGGAAGCCCATGCCCGATGCGGCGTCAGGAACGCTCCGATTCCCGCAATCGCGGCGGACAGCGGCAGGCGGGACCGCCGCACCCCGCAAATCAACTTCATACTCCCCCTCTCTCTTTGCCATCCGCTTCGTTCCGTCAACACGCTCACCTCCGGACGCCCTTGCATATTGTAAACGCTTTCCTATTTGATCGGAAAAGGAATGATACAGGACGCATATGCCCATATTATATCGAATATCCACCTCCCCTTCAATCAATGAAACCCATTTTTTAGGTTAACTTTAAATTGTTTTCCTCTTCTTCCTCCTTCAGCTTCCGCCGCAGCACCTTGCCGATCAGCGACATCGGGAGACTGTCCCTGAATTCGTAGCTTCTCGGAACCTTGTAGGCGGCGAGACGTTCCCGGCACCACCGGTCCAACTGCTGCTCCGACACCTGCCAGCCGTCCTTTACGACGACGTAAGCCTTGACCGTCTCTCCCCGGTAAGCGTCGGGAACGCCGAGCACAGAAGCCTCCTTTACGGCAGGGTGCTCGAAGAGCGCTTCCTCGACCTCTCTCGGATAGACGTTGTACCCTCCCGCCAGAATGACGTCTTTTTTCCGATCGAGAATCGTAAAGAAGCCTTCCTCGTCCATCGTTCCGACATCTCCCGTGCGAAACCAGCCGTCCTGCAGCACCGCCGCCGTCTCCTCCGGACGGTTCCAATAGCCTTTCATGACCTGCGGTCCCCGTACGATCAGCTCCCCGATCTCTCCGGGACGAAGCGGCTCCAGACTCTCTTCTCCGACTATTCGGGCTTCGGTGTCCGGGAGAGGAAGACCGATCGTGCCGTGCTTGCGATAGCCCCAGACCGGATTGCAATGCGTCACTGGAGAGGCCTCCGTAAGGCCGTAGCCTTCAATCAGCCTTCCGGCCGAGTGCGCTTCAAACCGTTCCTGCACCTCGCGCGGCAGCGGAGCCGCGCCGCTGACGCACACCCGGATGGAAGCGAACTCTCCGTCCTTCGTCGATGGATGATTCAGGAGCGCAATATACATTGTCGGGGCGCCGGGAAACACCGTCGGCTGGCGGCGTCGAATCGTCTCGAGCACCAGCTTGGGCTCGAAGCGGGGAACGAGCAGCAGCGTCCCTGCATGGGAGATCGCCTGATTAAGCAGCACGGTCAGTCCGAAGACGTGAAACATCGGAAGCGCGGCCAGATAACGCTCCTTGCCAGCCTCCAGCCGATAGCACCAGGCGCTGACCTGCCGGGCGTTCGCCAGCAGATTGGCGTGCGTCAGCATGACCCCCTTGGGCTTGCCCGTCGTTCCCCCGGTGTATTGCAGCATCGCCAGCTCCTCGTCCGCGTCCACGTCTTCGCACAGCTCGGCGGCTTCGCCCTGCCCGACGAACGCGGACCATCGCCGTACGCCTTCCGCGTCGTAATCGACTTTCAGGCTCGGATACTCCCGGCGGCGTTTTATCGGGTACAGCAGGTTTTTGGGAAAAGGCAGTCCGTCCGCCAACGAGGTGACGATCACGTGGCGCACGCCGGTATTGACCCGGGCTTTGGCGACCCGGGGCATGAGCAGATCGAGCGCGACGAGCGCGACGGCTCCGCTGTCGGCCAACTGATGGCGAAGCTCCCGCTCGGTATAAGTCGGATTCGTCTGCACGACGACCGCTCCCGCCATCAGAGCGCCATAATAGGCGATCACGGCCTGCGGGCAGTTCGGGAGCATAATGGCGATTCGCTCCCCTTTGGAGATCGGAAGCGCCTTCAACGCGTTCGCCATTTTGCGGCACTCCCGCAGCAGCTCCTGATAAGAATAGCGTCGTCCGAGAAAATCGAGCGCCTCGTTGTTCGGATAGGCCTCCGCAGCGTCGATAAGAAGCCGAGCGATATTGTGCTTCGGATACTCGTAAGACGGTTTAACCTGAAGCGGATATTTCTGAAGCCAGAGCCTGTCGTCCGAACGGGCGCCGGTTTGTTCCTCCATGCCGCTCCCTCCTCGTTTTTCCTGAGATTTCGCATTGCGGTTCCTGGCCGCGCTTCCTCAGTTGCGAAGCCGCTTGCCGGCAGCCAGCATATGACGCATCCGGGCTTGCGTAAGAGGCTCTCCGCACAGACCGAGGAACGCTTCCCTCTCCAGGTCGAGCAGTCTCCCCTCGCCGATCTCCGTTCCCGCAGGCACATCGCCGCCGGTCAGCACGTCCGCCAGCCTCTGTGCGACGCGAACGTCGTGGCCGGCGAGACGGCCTTCCCGGCTCATGTCGGAGACGGCCGACTTCAGCGCCTCAGCCGCTTCCCGTCCTCCGACCGTCAGTTGGCGTTCGCGAACGGGAACGGCGTAGCCGCGGCGGTCGAGCTCCAGCACCGCGTTTTTCGCCTCGAAGATGCGGGTCGTCTCCCGCAGGACGACCGAGTCGCTTCCTCTCCAATAGCCGAGCCGCTTCGCGCCGTAGCCGCTCTCCGACACCCGGGACAGTGCGATCGACTCGAACAATCTCCCCAGCGGCCTCGACACGCTGTTCAGTCCGGCTTCCTCGGCCCGCTCCTTCGCCAGAACGGCCGCAGCCAAGCAGCCGCCTCCGGCAGGGATCAACCCGACCTCCGCTTCCGCGAGTCCGAAATACGTCTCCGCAGCGAACAGAATCCGATCCGCCGCCAGACAGGCCTCGGCCCCGCTATTCACCGCCTTCCCTCGCGGAGCCGCGACGACCGGACGCGGCATGCGCCGCAGCGCCGCCAAGCCTGCCTGGAGCTCGCGTACGCTCCGGTCGATCGCCTCCCAGCGGCCGTTCTCAGCCTCCCCGAGCAGCCACCTCAAGTCCGATCCGGCGCAGAAGTCGCGCCCCTCGCCCGCCAGCACGAGCCCGCGCCAGTTGCGCTCCACCTCCTCCGCAGCGCGGAGAATGGCGGCCAGCGCCCCCGGTCCGATCGTCCGGTCCGGTGCCGTCAGTTCGAGACAGGCGACATCGTCTCCAAGGTCGACCAGATCGGCCCCGTCCTCCGAGAAGATTCTGCGCCCGCGGTCGCGCTGCACGTGAAGCGACAGCTCCTCCGGCTTTTCCTCGACGTACTTGTAGTAGCCCTGCGAGTAGTAAAACAAGCTTCCCGCCTTCCTCAGATAGAACGAGGACGACTCTTTCTCCAGCATGACCGCCACCGGAGCGGGCACCGCTCTGCCCCGCGCTTCCAGGCGGGCTGCGGTTTCCGGTACGCCCAGCGCATCCCACAGCTCGAACGGGCCTTCCTCCCAGTGATGGCCCCACCGCATCGCCCGGTCGATCTCGATGGCGGTATCGGCAATCTCCCCGAGCTTATCGGCGGCATAGCATAACATGTCGTCCATCACATCCCGAACGAAAGCGCCCAGCCGATCCCGATCCGCCGCCTCCAGCAGCGCCCGGAATTTGCCCGCCGTGCCGCCGGCTGCTCGCTGCGCCGCTTCGAGCGCGGGAGAGGCCGTTCCTCTCTGCGGCACGTACTCCATCAGCGCCGGGTCCAGCACCCGAACGGCTTCCTCTCCCCGCACCGATTCGTCCCTGCGGAAGAAGCCGCCGCCGCTTTTCTCCCCCAGCCACCCTCGCTCCGCCAGCTTCTCGACCAGAGGGGGAGCCGCGAAAGCTGCCGCTTCCACCGGATCGGACACGCTGTCCCTCATCAAGCCGCATGCCTGAAGAAACGTATCGAGACCGATCCGGTCCAACTGCCGGAACGCCGATCCCCCCGAGTCGCCATGCATCGCTGCGGACGCCGCCTCTGCCTGTTCGAGGGTTAATCCGTGTCTCTCCATCGCGCGCAGCGCAGCCAATATCGCGTAAAACCCGATGCGGTCCGCGATCAGATTCGGCGTGTCCTTGGCCTCGACGATTCCTTGGCCCAGACGGTCCCTGCAGAACAGCGCCACCGCCTCTACAGCCTGCCGTTCGGTCTCGCGGCCCGGAACGAGCTCCACCAGCCTTCTATGCCGGGGCGGGTTGAAAAAATGCGTCGTCATCGCATGCTTGCGAAGCTCCTCCCCGCATACGGAGACAATCTCGTTAATCGACAGTCCCGACGTATTGCTGCTGGCGATCATGCCCGGTCTCCACGCCTTATCGAGCCGGGACCAGACGCTATGCTTGGCGTCCAATCGATCCGGCACCGATTCGATCACCCAGTCGCATGCCAACAGCTCCCCGAAATCCCGCTCAAGATTCCCCGCGCTAATTCTCGCGATAAAAGCGGGATCGTACAGCGGAGACGGCTTCGTCCGCTTCAAGCGAGCCAGTCCTTGGTCAACCGCCTCCTCCCGATCCAGCAGAAGACAGGGAATGCCCGCATTCGCCACATGCGCAGCGATGGCAACTCCCCTCTCTCCCGCTCCGATGACCGCCGCCTTTCGCACACTCCACACAGCGTCCTCCCCCTCCTCTCGCCTTTAAACCGTTGATATTGGTAAATTTATTCCGGAGGCCGCTCCGTATATGCCCCTGCGAACGAAAAAAGACGTGTCCGCGCTGGCTCGCGGCATGCCGGTCATCGATATAAAAAGCCGCCCCCGTAACCGGGAGCGGCGGTGAAGCCGATTATTGCAGCGGTTCGTTGGAAAGCACGATCGCTTCCGCTTGCAGGAGCCACTTGCCGTCCACCTTGACGGCGTCGTTCAGCACGACCGAACGGCTCTTCTGCGATTGTCCTTCGGCCTCCGTCTCCGTGATCATCTGAACGAGCAGGGACGCGGTTTCCTTCTCGCCGTCGTAATCGACGACCGTCCACTTCTCGCTCGTCACACGAAAGGTCATAGCCCCGAAGACGGAAGACAGCTGTTCCTTCAGCTGCTCCTTCTCTGGGAAGTCGGCCAATGTCGCGACATAAGCTTCGGCATCCTTCTCGTTCGTCGCCTTCACTTGATCCTCGAACGCCTGGCCGATCGCGGACTTGTCGGCTTCCGGCATCGTCGCCTGCTGATCGAACAGGCCTGGAATGTTCGTGTACTCGAGACCCAGCACTTCGACGTTGTAGATTTTCCAGCCGTCCGACTCTTTATGAAGCGTATAACGAACCTGGGCCAGATTGTCCGGATAGAACTTTCCGCTGACCTTCTTCGAGTCCTCCAGAGCCAGAACGACCGCTTCCCGAGGACTGAACGACACGATTTTCAACTCGTTAATCGTCGTCTTCGTCCTCGTATTCTCGAAGTTGGCCCGCACCTCGTCCGCGTTCATCAGACTGTCGGAAGCCATCAGCTGAACGATCCCCTCCGGGTCGCCGGCCGCTTCAACCAGAAGCATCTTGCTGAACATCTCGTTCACGGAGAGCTTATCCGCTGCGGTCGGACCTTGGAAGACAAGCGAGATCGTCTTCTCTTGGCCGTTCCATAACACCTTGTGATTCGTCAGCTGGCCCGCGAACCGAACGCCGATCATCGTCCGGCCTTCCCGTTCGATGATTTCTCCCGTGCTCGGAATCGCCCGTCCGTTGACGATGGCAATGTCCGCGTCCGCCGAAGCCTGAATCTCGTAGTCCTCCGACTCGGCATACAGAATCTGAGTGGAAGAATCCAGATCCGTGCCGTAACCGAGCGCCTGGAAGAGCGCGGCGTATTCGATGTAGCTTTTGCCTTTCTCAATCAGCAGATCGGAGCCGAGGTCGACGGCCTTGCCGTCGATCTGAACCTGGACGGCCGAAGCTTGTTTGGCCGTTGCGGCGGAAGCGGCGCCTGCCGCAGCGAAAGCCATAACGGCCGACGATATTAAAGCGATTGCCCAACGTTTCAACTGTCGCACCATCTTTCTATTATGTAGTCCAACTCTCTATGAATCTAGTTCATTATACCAGCAAGTCGGACCCGACTGGCGCACTTCCCGAAAAAATAACGGGCCGCGGCCGGCTATTGGCCGATCAGCTGCTGAAGATCGCTCAGACTCGGCTTGCGGAACGTCACCTGGACTCCGCCCTGCTCCCACTTTATGCTTTCGATCTTCAGCGGTTTAGGCAGCTCCTGAGCGATCGGGATGACCTGGCTGGACAGCATCGCTTCCGGAAGGGGGACGTCCTTCATCTTCGCCTCCAGAACGGATGCGATCAAATTCGGGTCTTCCCAGCGCAGCCGATACGTCACTTGAACGCTCGCGGAAACCCAATCCTTCCAGAGAATGTTCAAATCGGCGATCAGGCGGTCTCCCTCGAGCGCGAATTCCGCGCCCGTGACGACGACGTCCTTCTCCACCTCGGGATTGTCGGCAATCGACTTCTTGGCCAAATTGCTCAGATCTTCGGCGGTCAGAACCAGCTCCAGAGACATTCTTCTGGCCATGTCGATCGCGCGCCGCTCCAGCGGCACCTCCTCGTAAGCCAGATCCAGAGCCTGATCCGGCTTCACATAATAGAGCGCCCCCGCGCCGGCCAAGGCAGCCAGAAGGACGAGCACGAACAGACCGATCAGCAATTTTTTCATCACTATCTCCTTTGTGGTTGACTTCGGGGAAAGAGAAGCGTATAACAATAAATAAATTCAACGACGGGAACAAGTTGTCCGGGCCCTTCGATCTCCAGAGAGTCGGTGCGACGCTGAGAGCCGACGGTCGAAGTCCGGAGCGATATCCTCCCCGAGAAGCGGCGCCGAAGTCGAGTTCCGTAAGCGCCGACGGCTTTTCCCCGTTACGGAAATTCTCGTATATACACTATACGACGAGCAAGCGCCTGACGTTGCACCTAATGGCTGCAAATCAGGAACGAGGGTGGTACCGCGGAGAATGATCCGTCCCTTTTTAATCAGAGGGGCGGTTTTTTTATAGCCTTATTCGCCTGTCCCGTCGATTCCAGCAGAAAGGATGATTCCGATGAACGCCCATTCCGATCCCTTATCCGTGCCGTTGGCCGATATTCTGAACGCCCACCGCATCCTGCAAGACGTCATTCTCCCTACGCCGCTGCAATTCAATCCGGCGCTGTCCGACAAGTTCGGCTGCAACGTGTACTTGAAGCGGGAGGATCAGCAAGTCGTCCGCTCTTTCAAAATCCGCGGCGCTTATTATTTGATCGCCTCTCTTGCCCCGGAAGAGCGGGAGCGAGGCGTCGTCTGCGCCAGCGCCGGCAATCATGCGCAAGGCGTGGCATACTCCTGCCGCAGGCTCGGCATCCCCGGCATCGTCTTTATGCCGGCGACGACGCCCCGGCAAAAAATTAATCAGGTCAAGCTGTTCGGAGGAGACCAGGTCGACGTTCGCCTGATCGGAGACACGTTCGACGACGCATACGCGGAAGCTGTCCGCTTAAGCGAGCAAGAGGGGCTGCCGTTCGTCCACCCGTTCGACGATGCCCGGATCATCGCCGGCAACGCCACGATCGGCAAGGAAATTATCGAGGGCGGCGCCCCGTCGATCGATCTGCTCTTCGTCACGATCGGCGGAGGAGGCTTGGCTGCAGGCGTCGCGACCTATCTGAAGGCGATCCATCCCGCGACCCGGATCGTCGGCGTCGAGCCGGAGGGCGCGCCATCCATGCGCAAAGCCTTCGAGGAGCGGCAGGTCGTAACGTTGACCGACATCGACAAGTTCGTGGACGGAGCGGCGGTCAAACGGGTCGGCGAGCTGACGTACGCGATCTGCCGAGAACGGCTGGACGAGATCGTCACCGTGCCGGAAGGGCGGGTATGCACGACGATTCTGGAGCTGTACAACGAGCATGCGATCGTCGCGGAGCCGGCCGGTGCGCTTACGGTATCGGCCCTCTCGGCCATGGACCCGAAGGCGCTGCGCGGCAAGAACGTCGTCTGCGTCATCAGCGGCGGCAATAACGACATCGACCGGATGCAGGAGATTAAGGAGCGCTCGCTGATCTACGAGAAGCTGAAGCACTATTTTATGATCAACTTCCCTCAGCGGGCGGGCGCGCTGCGCGAATTTCTGGACGACGTGCTCGGCCCTGCCGACGACATCGTGCAGTTCGAATACACGAAGAAGCATAACAAGGAGAACGGACCGGCGCTCGTCGGCATCGAGCTCAAGAGTCCGGAGGATTACGACGGCCTTCTGAGCCGGATGCGGAACAAAGGCTTTCAGTTTATCGAGCTGAACAAGGATCCTCTGCTGTTTAATTTGCTGATATGAATTTCCGTCCGCCCCGACGGAGTACGGAACCGGCGCCCCCGCGGCGCCGTTTTTTAATATTCGCCCCTTCATCGCGCTTGCGCCGCGTCGATGCTCGAAGAATTCCAACCCCCTCTCTTTCAGGCGCTTTTTTCCTCAGCCTGCATAGGACCTCTCCCATTCGCCCAAAATAATAAGTGCGCCTTTATCCCCGATTTACATTGGGGAGTTACAGTGAAGGGAGAACAACTTTCGACCAATCCGATCCTACGAGGTGCGAGCATGATGCATAATCCGCTTAAAGTGTTCATCTTGTACGCCCGTTTCGGAGACGGGCACTGGCAAGCCGCCTCCGCGCTGCAGCAGAGCTTCGCCCAGCTCGGCCAAGTGGAGGTGAAGCTCGTCGATCTGCTGAAGGAATCTCATCCGGTGCTGAACGGAGTCAGCCGGTTCGTCTACCGCAAAAGCTACACCGTGCTGCCTCAAGCTTACGGCTGGGTGTATCAACGCACGAAAACGATGAAGCCGGACTCCTTGCTGGCCTCCTGGCTGCATTCGTTCGGCGTGCCGGCTTTGCTGAGAATGGTGGAAAAAGAACGGCCCGACGCCATCGTCCATACGTTCCCTACGCTGGCTTGTCCGCAAGTTATGCAGAAGATGCGCCGCAAAATTCCGATGTTCAACGTCATTACCGACTTCGATCTGCATCTACGCTGGGTTCATCCCGAGATCGACAAGTATTACGTCGCGACGGACGATATGCGCCGGCAGCTGTGCGAGCTCGGCGTCGTCCCGGATCGGGTGGCGGCGACGGGCATCCCGATCCGTTCCGGATTTCAGGCCTTGTCCGAATCGAGCGCCTCGTCCGCCGGGAAGCCGACCGTCCTGATCATGGCGAGCGCTGGCATGACACTCGTACATGCGACGAGGCTGTGCCGGTGCCTGGCTTCGCGCTGCCGCGCACGCGTCGTGGTCGTATGCGGACGCAACCGGGCGCTTCAGCAGGCGCTGGAGACGAATCTGAAGGGCGATCCCCACGTCACGATTCTTGGCTATGTGGATCGGATTCAGGATTGGATGGCCGCCGCCTCCTGCATCGTCACGAAGCCGGGCGGTCTGACGCTGTCGGAAGCAATCGCCGCCGGGCTGCCGATCTTTCTCTACCGCCCCGTGCCGGGGCAGGAATACAATAACGCCCGTTATCTGGAAAGCAAAGGAGCCGCCGTTGTATGCCAGACCATCGGTCAAATGACGAACGCCATAGCGGACCTGCTCGAAAATCCGAAGCTCAGAGAGCGAACGGTTCAAGCTCTCCAGGCTCTCCGCAAGCCGGACGCTGCGGATACGATCGCCTTGGATATTGCCCGGCAATTGAATATAATGGAAGTAGTATCCGGCGTCGACACCCGAAGATCCCGGCGCCGGGACGAGTTGTCCGGCGTTCCGACTCCGCAGGAACCGCAAAGGAGAGCTGTTTGTGAGCAAGTCATCCCTTAACTTCCTGCTCCGCACGGATATGCTCCTTTTCCTGTCCATTCTGTATCTGATCGAATTCGTCAGAGGAGCGGCGCTGATCAGCTTTCTGCCGATCTACGGGGACAAGGCGCTCGGTCTTAATCTCGACGTGATCGGGGCGGCGATCACCGCCCATTATTTCACGGATACGGGCCTGAAGCTGGCCATCGGTTATTTGCTGGATCGCATGTCGGTCCGCACGGTCGTCAGCATCGGCACGCTGCTCTCGCTGATCGGAGTCGCGGCCATGCAGTTCGCCGACGTCCCCTGGGCCTTCATCGCGGCTTCGGCGCTGTACGGAATCGGCATCTCTCCGATCTGGATCGTCTGCTTGACGAAGATCAAAGAAGACCAGCGCGCCACCCAGATGGGTTTTCTGTATACGGTCTGGCTGGTCGGCTTGGGGAGCGGTCCGGTCGTTATCAATCTGCTGCTGGATTACGATCTGCAGCTGAGTTACTGGGTGATGGTCGGCGTTTCGCTGGCCGCCTGGCTTTTGTCCTTGGCGATCAAAGGGGGACGAAGCGTCCATATCGACGTCGTCCCCTTTCGCCGTCAGCTGTCGATTCTCGGCAAGAGACTGCAGGAGATGAAGCTGCTGCTGCCCGGCATGGTTCTTCAGACGCTGGGGGCCGGCATGCTGCTGCCTATTCTGCCCAGCTTCGCGGTGAACGCGCTCGACATGACCGCAACCCATTATTCCCTTCTGCTGATGATCGGCGGAGGGTGTACGGTCATCGGACTGATCCCGATGGGCAAGCTGTCCGATACTTACGGCAAAAAATGGTTTCTGATCGTCGGCTTTCTGGCGTTCGGTCTGGTGCTGTTCGCCCTTACCCTGCACCCGTCGCTCGGACTAGCTCTGTTCTGGGCGTTCGTGCTCGGCGTCTCCTACGCTGCCGTGCTTCCGGCCTGGAACGCTCTGCTCGCCGCCTACGTTCCGCAGGACCAGCAAGGTCTCGGTTGGGGCGTGTTCTCCACGGTAGAGGGGATCGGAGGCATGATCGGTCCGGTGATCGGCGGTCTGATCGCAACCCGCTATGCCGAAGCTTCCGTTATCGGCATTGCCGGCTTGTTGTTTGTCGTGATCAGCGCTTTTTACGTCTTTTTCCCTTTCCGAATATTCCGGGGCGAAGTCTCGTCTTCAGTAGCGAAGGGGGCGAAATAAACGAAGTCCGCCGGACGAGTCGAATGGAGCTAATGGAATGTTGAATGGAGATTTCAATCTCGAGGAAATCGAGCTGCTGCTGCACCGATATTCGCAATTTGGACCGCTTCCCGGCATTTTACTCCCTTTTCTCGAAGCGTTTGTCCCCATACTGCCGCTAATCGTATTTATCGTCGCCAATGCGGCCGCTTACGGCATGTGGCTGGGGTTTCTGTATTCCTGGATTGGAGTCACCTTCGGAGCGCTTTTCGTGTTCTCGCTGGCCCGGCGCTTCGGCAACCGGTACGGAGACCGGATTCGCGCGAGATTTCCGAGGTCGGAGAAGTTCTTCGGCTACATCGAGCGCAAAGGCTTTACCCCGATTTTCCTGCTCGCCTGTTTTCCCTTCTCGCCTTCTGTTATTGTGAATATCGCTTCCGGCATGTCGCGAATTCCGTTTCATACGTTCTTCATTGCGATGGGACTGGGCAAGGCCGTCATGATTTTTATCCTCAGCTTCCTCGGTCACGATCTGCAGGCGATGGCGGATCAGCCTTGGCGGCTCGTCTTCGCGCTGGCCGTCATCGTTCTGATGTGGCTCGGCGGGCGCAAGCTGGAAAACCGTTACCGCTGAGCGGTTTCCGAAGCTGTACGCGACGGTCCGCTCCCTGGCCCGAGCATAACCGTCTGCCTTCCGTGGAATCCTATACGAGCGTTTCGAACGCCAAAGGAGGGAATGGTCATGTCCGGCACAGAGCCTTCCGGCAAGCAGAAGGCGGCGAGCAAAGCCCAATCGGCAGCGGATCGGACCGGAACCGGCAAGGAGGCGGCCAAGCGGCTGCAGTCCGAAGCCGACAGAGCCGCCGTTCCGAAGCACGGATTGTGAGGAGGCGCGAGCAATGAGCGAATCGAAAAGAATGAACCCGATGTCCGGAGAGAAGGTCGAGGTCGACGGCGTGTACGAGAACGAGTCCGGACAAGCCCTGGAGCTCAAGCGCGGGGACACGTTCCCTTCCGATCTGATTCTCGGAGAGACGGAATGGACGCTGACCGAGTTCGCCTTCGACAACCACCACGAAGGACGGACGGATCCTCGTCTCGTGCCCAAGGAGAATGACACCGACAAGCTCGGGAAGATCGATCACCCCCGGCGCCAGATGGCCTCGGGCAAGCAGTAGCCGCGCAGCCCGCAACAGCACCCCCCGGAAGATTTCCGGGGGGTGCGACTGTTTGCCTGAGAATTCGTTGACCTACGTCGGACTTCGCGGAGAGAATCGATCGTTCAGCAGCTTCTTCAGCGGGTCATCCTCGGCTTCGTCATCGGTCCCCGCCTGGCGCTGGAACCATTGATCCATCAGCTTGTCCATCCGCTTCAGCCGCTCTTCGTAGCTGTAGATCGCCCCGGTGATGACCATCATCCGGGAGCGTGCGGCCTCGCTCTCCTCCGTCTGCTCCTCGACGATCTGGCTCAACAGCTTCGAGGCTCCGGGAGTCGGCGCCCCCAGGGAAGCTCCCGGCTTCACCTTTCCCTCCCACTTCCATAGCAGATGCTCGTGATAATCGCACAGCGCCTCGATCTCGCGGTCGACGAGTCGGTTCCACGATTGCGGAGTAGGAACAGACCAATATTGCTCCTCCGCCGTCTCGATAAGCAAGTAGCCGCGTTCCAGGGCGGCGAGCATTCCCTTGTATACGACGAGCAGCCGAACGCGTCTCAGACGCGATGGCTTACGCCACACCCGCTCCTCCGCGAACATGTCGTAATACTCCTCCAGCTTGCGGATTTTCAGTCTCAGCTCGTTCTGTTCCTTGCGATACACGCTTTCCTTCAGCTCGTTGGAGATAAGCGTGCGCAGGAGCCGGGACATCAGCGCCTGAGCGTCCCCGACCTGCTTCACGAACCGCATCCGGTGGCGCGGCGGGGCGACGGCGACGTTCACGGCGAAGGCGGCCGCCATCCCGGTCAGAATTGCGGCGAGCCGATCCCATGCGACCATCCAGCCCTGGCCGTGGGCCTCCATAATGACGACAACGGTGACCAGCGTCAAGGCGATCGAATCCTCGGCCTTCAGGCGAATGCAGAGCAGAATGACGCCGATGCACACGAGGCCGACGAGGATCGGCGTATTGCCGATCAGCCAGACGGAGCCGATCGCGATCACAGCCCCGAGCACATTGCTCTGCACCTGGTCCAGCATCTGCATCCAGGAGCGGTAGATCGAGGGCTGAATCGTAAAAATGGAAGCGATGGCCGAGATGAGCGGAGAATCGAGTCCGATCAACTCGCCGAGCCACAGCGCAATGGCAACCGCTAGTCCGGTCTTCAGTACGCGAGCGCCGATCGTCACGCCGGGGCCCCTCCTTGCTCCGGACTCGCCGCAAGCTCGACCTCGGCTTCGGCGACTTCCCTTCCGTTCACGACGAGCGCCATCCGATGCACGCCCGGATAATGGCGGCGGGTCGACAAATCCGCGAAAGAAAAGCCTCTTCCCCCCTGCACGAGCGACTCTCCCGGAACGCTTCTCTCGCTAAGCTTAAACAGCTTGCGGTACAGCTTGCCATTCGACCGCGGGAACGATACGGCCAGCTCGAGCCTCAGCTTGACTTCCTCCCCGGCAGGAACCCGCAGCCCATATCGGAACTCGACCGCCTCCCCGATCGAGAGAGAAGCCGGATGGACTTCCCACTCCAGCACCTCGATGTCGTCCCGGGGCGCGATGCCGAACAAGGCCAGCGCTTCGGGATGGGCGGCTTTCAGCAGACCTCTGCAGGCGTGGCGGACGATCCAGTCCGTTCCTTCACCCGCTCCCCGCCAGGCCTTCGCGATATCCAGCACAAGCTGGGGATGGTCTTTGGAGATGTCGTTCAGATTGTTGGCCACGCTGCGTCTGACGTATTCCGACGGATCCGCCTTCAGACGCTCCAGAATCGGAAGGATCGGCGCGGGATCCCGCTTCAGCGCGACAAGCGCCTCTCCCCAAGGCAGCCGGGGACGGCAGCCCTCGCTCGCCAGCCTGCGCACGTGCTCGTCGGAATGCCCGCTCCATTCCAGCATCTGCGCCATCATGCGCTCCTGGTCCAGCTTGATGAACGGGCGCACGGCGAATTCCGAGCTGGATCCGGCCGTAAATATCGCCAGTGCCCGCATCGACCGTTCCCAATCGTTCAGCCCGTACCTCTCGACGAAGTCGGGGAAGAACAAATAGGGGAAGCCTTTGCACTCCCCCGCGATCGCCTCCAGCACATCCAGCGCCTGCCCATAATCGGCCGGCAGCGTCTTGTGCAGGCTCTCGGTAATTCTGCGCATCCTCCGCTTGAGCTCCAATTCCTCCCAGCCCTTGTCCAGGGCAAGACGAACGAACGTCTCGCTCTCGAACTTAGCGTAGGCTTGCTTGACTTTATCTCCGAACGCCTTCAAGAAAGAGGCGTTATAGATCGACTTGAGCGGCTCCGCCATCATGGACTCCTCCGGCTAAATAATTCCCATTATAGCATGTCCGGGGAAGAAAAAAATGGTCTCGTTCTGGCGGACCCAATTGTCGGCGGCTGCAAGCCGTCCGGCGGATGAACTCCGCTTCCGGAAGCTCGATCAGCTCGTTTTCTTGATCTCGGCTTCCGGGTAACGGAAAGGCAGCATGATCTCGAACAGCGTTCCCTTGCCGAGCTCGCTCTTGACGTCGATCCTCCCTTGATGATTGTCTACGATCTTGTAGCTGACCATCAGCCCGAGCCCCGTCCCCTTCTCCTTGGTCGTATAGAACGGCTGTCCCATCTTCGCCAATTGATCCTCCGCGATGCCCGGGCCTTCGTCGCGAATGCGGACGAATACGCCGTCGTGCTCGCGGGACAGCTTGATTCCGATCGATCCTCCGTCGCTCATCGCCTCGATGGCGTTTTTGATGACGTTGATGAACACCTGCTTCACCTGATTTTCCACCCCGTAGATCCAGAGCGGCTCGGTGCCGTATTCCGCCTCGATCGCAATGTTGTGAAGAATCGCCTGCGTTTCCAGCAGCGTCACCGTATCGCGCATCATCACCCGCAGGTCCTGGTAGTTCAGCTCGTACACCTGCGGCTTCGAGAGCATCAGCAGCTCGCTGACGATATCCTCGATGCGGTCGAGCTCGGCGTTCATAATGTCGTAGTAGCTGTTGTTGTTTCTGCGCCCGGAGACAATCAGCTGCAGGAAGCCCTTCAGGGAGGTGAGCGGATTGCGGATCTCATGAGCGATGCCCGCCGCCAGCTGTCCCGCCACGTAAAGCTTCTCCGAGTTGATCAGAAGCTCCTCGTTCTTCTTCCGTTCCGAGATATCTCGAATGATGATCTGAATCGCCGGCTCGTTGTCCAGCGTCGTCATCGTCTCCACGATCTCGGTATGCAGCACCTTTCCTTTTAACGTGAACCACTCCTGCTCGATCGGCTTGCTGCTGCCCACGAATACGAGGTTGTGGAGCCTCTCCTTGATGGCGTTATGGTCTTTAGCCGGAAGAAAGGAGTAGATCGACTTGCCGAGCAGATCGTTCTCGCTCTCCGCTTCGAACATCCGTAAGCCGGCTGCATTGACGAAGCCCCAGCGGCTTCCCTTCAGAATTGCGATCGTGTCGAGGGAGTTCTCCACGAGCAGGCGGTAGCGCTCGTCCATCTGGTTCAGCCGCTTGTCGATATACCAGGTGATCAGAGTGGATACGAGAATGAGCAGGGCGCCCAAGCCGAGAATAAGCGCTAGAAGGTTAATATCCTGCAGAAGCTTGTCGGACGTGGTGTAGATGCCGTCCGAATATTCGACGCTCAGCGCTTTCGTACCGATCAGCTGCACGGCGACGACCAGCCCGCCCAGCACGACGCTGGCCATGAACTTCCTGAATTTGAACGTCGATTCCGCCAGCAGGAACGCCAGGAGCGTGCCCGCGAACAGCATGACCAGCGACAGGAACAAGATCCCGGGCTGAACCTCAAGCCGTTCGATCCTCGGACCGAACACGCTGAAGTAGTTCATCACGGCGATCCCGAAGGCCAGAATCCCGCTTCCGAACACCAGGCGGTATTTGAAGACTCCCTGAAAGGTGAGCATCACGAATGCCATCAAGGTAAAGAAAATAATAAACATCAGCGCTACCGGCATCACCCATGTGAAAATGATCGGCTCGTCGATGCCCAGCAGAGCCACGAAATGCTTCGCCCATAAGCCCAGTCCGAATACGAAAGCCCCTCCGGCCAGCCAGAACTGCCGGAACGTTCCGTTCGAACGTTTGAGATTGCTAATGAAGTTGAACATCGTATAAGATGCAAGTATGCTAATTAGCAGTGCCAGAAGCAGAAAAAAAGGAGGCCAAGAGGCTATCGTATCGTTCATCTTCCACCCCTCGCATAATCTGACATCACTTGCTGTTGTCTTATAGCATTCGACGAATACCAGCAAATTCCTTTTGTATAAAGTCAAAAAATGGAGGTTTCGGTATGATTAAGTCATTCCTTAATGAGTTCAAAGCGTTCGCCATGCGCGGCAACGTCGTCGACCTGGCCATCGGGGTCATTATCGGAGCCGCGTTCGGCAAAATCGTCACTTCTCTCGTCAACGACATCGTCATGCCCCCGATCGGCAAGCTGATGGGCAACGTGAACTTCAAGGATCTGTTCGTTCCGCTTGCGGATACGACGGCCACGTCTCTGGAGGAAGCGCAGGCGGCCGGAGTTCCCGTCATCGCCTACGGACAATTCGTCAATATTCTGATCGATTTCCTGTTGGTCGCCTTGTGCGTTTTCCTTCTGGTGAAGGTGATCAATAAGCTTAACCGCAAGAAGGCGGAGGAGGCCGCCGCTCCGGAGGAGCCGACCACGAGAGAATGCCCGTACTGCCTGTCCGACATTCCGAAGGCAGCTTCCCGCTGCTCTCACTGCACCTCCGAGGTGAAGCCGGTCGGACAAGCTTCCCCGGTCAACGGGTGACCCGAGTTGGCGGAGCTGTTCGACATTTATGATGAACATGGCGTCTGGATCGGCACCGCCGAGCGGCAGGAGGTTCACCGCCTCGGGCTGTGGCACCGAACGGTTCATTGCTGGCTCGTAAGACGCGAGGAGAGTGAAGGCCGCACGGCGACGAGAGTGCTGTTCCAGCAGAGATCGGCGAACAAGGACACGGGCGCCAGCTGCTTCGACATTACGGCCGCCGGGCATCTGGAGGCCGGGGAGACGCACGAAGCGATCGTGCGGGAGCTGCAGGAGGAGCTCGGCGTGACGGTCCGCTTCGAGCAGCTTCGCGAATTCGGCATCGTTCGCGAGCAAGGATCCGGGATAATCGGCGGACTGTCCTATATCGACAATGAAGTCAGCCGGGTCTACGGCCTGATCACCGAGCTGGAGCTGGCTGACTTTCGCTTGCAGGAGGAAGAGGTGGCCGGTCTGTACGAAGCGGACGCCGACGAGCTCATCGAGCTGATGGAGGGACGCCGGGAGCTTGTCCGCGCACGCGGCGTAGCCCATCTTCAAGGCAAGCTGCAGGCCGTGGAGGCCGAGATCGCCTGCAGCTCGTTCGTAGAAAGGGATACGGAATACTACATCTCCGTATTTAAGTTCCTGCAGGAGCTCGTTCGGCGTTGAGAATGGACGGGCTTACACGCCCGCTTCGTCCGGCTTGCCGAACAGCTTCAGCCGGACGGGCTGCCAGCCGATCCGCCCGTTCCTCACCTTGCCCTCCATCCATTCCTCCTGAAGCGGGTGCCGGAACAGCACTTCCAGCTTGCCGTCACCGTCCGCGTCCCAGATGCGGAATCGTCGGCCGTCGTTCATCGGTCCGAACCGGCGGCTGTCTCCGATCGCTCTCCACTCCACCCTCATCTCGCGGGGCGGGGCTCCGCCTGCGCCTTCTTTGCTCAGCTTCCCCAGCCACCAATCCCCGAACAAAGAGTTATACAGAAGAATCTCATCTCCGTCGCCCTCGAACGAGCCATGCCAATAGCCGCCGTCCGGCCGGAAGCGGCCAAGCCCCTCCCAGTTCCGATACCAGCGGTCGATCATATTGTGGATATTGTAAAATTCCGTGTGCCTGGGGGCAAAATCGAAGTCGTTCAGCTCCGGCTCCCCGAACAATCTGGCCGCCTCCTGATGGATGCAGCCGTGAAGGTTCGAAGATTCGATAAACCGTCCGAGCTCATCGGCGCTGGCGAACGATTCCGGGCGGAACAGAATTCTGGCCTCGGCGGCCTGGTTGTAGCAGGGAGTTCGGCGGATCGGCTCAGGTACGGAAACCCAAGCCTCGATCAGGCGGGGGTCAAGTCCGCTCTGGCGGTACCAGGCCTGCGCACGGCCGATGAAATCGCGGTGAAACTGCAGGAAGTCCAATCCGTAACCGGGCGGCGGATTGTTAATGTTAACATTGTGCCGGGCATGATGCCAGTTCATGTGTTCCTCGAGCAGGCTCTGCGGAAAATTCGGAATCCGCGACATCGGGTCATCCCCCTCCAAGTTATGCCGCCTGCGCGGTCTGCGGGCAGTAGGATTGCCTACAGCATATGCAGATGGGACGTTGGAGGGTACTGGCGCCCAGCCGGGCGGGTAGGGCAGGTTCCCCTGCGGACCGCTCCGCGTAGGCGGAAGCGGACGGGGGAAACCGGCATGACGAGGAAACGCCTCCCGGTTGCAGAACCGGGAGGCGATTTAAGGGGTCATAATGTTCACGGTTAGATCGGCCTGGTTCCAGGCGAGCTTAGCCGTGCCGTGAATGGCGATCAGCTCCCGCACCGGCACGTACCCGACGCTTCCGTGCAGCTGAGTCGGGAGCGGCTTGCCGTTCGCGGTGACGGTTTTATTCGAGAAGCCGATTCTGAGCTGAAGCGCCTCGCCGACCGCTCTTGCGGGCACCCACGTCTGCCCGGCGATCAGACGCCCCTCCGCGAGCTGCGCCCCGTTAAGCCGGACGGACACCGGAATCGGCTGCGGCTCGGGAGTGTTCCCGGGCTCCGGCTTCTCGGCCTCCTCGTCGTACTGCGTGAGGCGGTTGCTCTGAATGAGCGCGATGATCTTCGAGCCGTATTGCGGATCGGTCGCGTACCCGCTCAGGCGCAAAGCCTCCGCCTGCGCCGCGGGCGTAGCCGCCTTCCTTACGCGTTCGTAACGGGGAAGCTGGAGCAGAAGATCCTGGTCTTTATAGAAATCATAGACGCTGTCGTAGGCGCGGAACAGAGCTGTCGTATCGACTCTTGCTCCATTCTCGACCTCCCACGTTCCCTTTCGCACGTACTGGCCTTTCCAGTAGGCGTTGGGCGTCCCGCTTCCGACCTTAATGCCGCCGAGATTGTTCCATGGATGGATAACTCCTCCGGTCTCCAGCAAGTTCTGGGCAAGTCTCACCGAAGGAAAGAGGGGGGATCCCTCTCGCCTAACCTTGATCGCTATCGGCGCCAGCCTGGCGATAAACTCTGCTCTGCTGAGCTTGACCATCCGGCTGCTCCTCCCTTTTTTTCGTAAAATGATAAACGCCCGACGCCGTCAAACCGATAACCGAGATCGTCGTGAGCGCCTGTTGGATGCCTTCTGGCACGAGTACGAAGACGGTCGCGATGAGCAGACTGACGAGGTGGTAATAGCGGCTCGGGATACGAAACTCCTTCGCGATGCCCACATATGCGGCAACGATAGGGGCCAGCAAGGCCACCTCGTCGGTCATCGAGATCAGTTTGTCCATATAAGATATTCAGCCTCCTTGCAGGTTGGTCACGGCGGCAATCACGGCCGCGACGATCGCCCCGACGAGCGTCCGCCACAGCCAACGCTGGTTGTCGGCAATCTCGTTGATGCGCAGATGCGCCGACCGCACCGACTGCAGCGCCTCAAGCGCCGATTCTCTCGCCGCCTCCGCCGTCTCCCGCACATCGGTCATCGCATCGATCTTCGTCTCCAACCTAACGACGCGCTCCCGAATTTCCGAGAGCACGCGCGCTTCTTCGCTGGACATGCGGCGACACCTCCTTGGGTTCATTTATTGGAAAGCAGTGCCGGCTTGCCGGCGACTATTGAATCTCGTCCTTCCGTTCGGCTTCCCTTTTCGCTCAGCCGGCTCCGGCTTCTCCATTCAGAATCTCTTCCACCTCTGCGCGTTTCGACTCCGGAACGTCTTCGATCGTCTTGATTCCTTTGCGAATCAGATTGGCGTAAATCTGTGCCATGTTCTCATCTCCTTGCGATGGTTGGGATGGTTGGTCTTATAGATAATTGGCGGCTTCCCTGAGTGAAGTGCCTATTCACGCTTGCCGGAAGAAAAGACGTTCATCCATCTCTGCAATCTGGGCATCGCCCCGGCGTTCGCTTCCACCAGCGTTTCATAGATCTCGGTCAGTCCCAGCATGATCTCGACGTTCTCCGCTTCAAGCTGAGCCACCCTCTGTTCGGCCGATATCGGTGTCGGCGCATTCCGAATCTCCTCGATCTGCTCCTGCGAGAGTCCCTCGATCCAACACTCAGGCCGGACAGGCTCTACGTAGACCGGACGTTCTCCTCGCTCTTCCTCGCGGGCGGCAGCCCACTCCGCCAGCGCTTGATCATAGATTTCCCGAGAGGCGGCCAGCGAGGCCTGATAGTTCTCCCATAAAGAAAAGTCCCAGCGGGGCTCGAACAGCCCATTCGGGACTTTCTCTGCGATGATATATCCGGTGACGACTTCCTCCGGCTCCCCGCCCTCTTCAGCGGGCAGCCTCTCGCGGATCTCCGTCACTCCCGTTTGCGAAAGCGGGACAATGACGGGTTCGATGTAATAGCCTTCGAGGTTTACTTTTGCGGCTTCTTTCAAGTGGTTCACTCCCCCATATGCTTCCGATAGGTAATTTGACCGACCACAACCTGTCCTACGTTAAAGTGTGGTGTCCCCGAAATGACTAGGCCGCCAAGCACTCGACTAATTGCGACTCCTGCGCCAGTTGATCCAGTGTTGTTATTGACAGTAGGTGAGGCCACCACTGATGCATACGGTAGGTAATCCTTTGGCAGCCTGCAGATCAATGTGTTCAGAGTCGTGTTCGATATAGTAACGGTAAACTGCAACGTAACAAACCCATTGTCACTTTGCGTATACCTAACCGCTCCGGCAAACTCATTGATCAATGTTCCTTCAATCCATTGCGGTTGCTGCTTTTGCGCCTTCGTATTCTGCAAGACAGACGTTTCCGTCCGGGCTTCGACCAGTTCGCGCACAAGAGATTCGACGGACTCGCGGATGTTAGGCGCATACTCCGCGCTGATCTTCTGTGGGGCAATGCCGAGCGTGTAGCTGTCGAGTGCAAGGTAGGTGACGGAATAGGCGGCGGTTGGGTCATAATTGGCACTTGGAATGCGAACTCCCTCATTACCATTCCACGCCCCTAAAGTCTTTGTTAAACCCGCCCTGTCCCAAATGCCATTTTTGTATAAGGCCAATATACTGTTTGTGCGTTTTGAGAGCAGAGAAGATATAAACGATATATTATTTATCAGGTAGTCATTAGTCGTTGAGTAGAAAATGGGATTCGCAGCTTCTCTCACCACACCCCCCGTTCCAACCTCGACCTGGTTGTCTCCCTCATGCAACATCAAGGAGCCTTCATAGGTGACTGGCTCGTCCACGCTTTGGGCGAGTTGGTACATGAGGCGGTAGGGAGTGAATGTTGGATCATTATTAATTTCTGTCGGTAAAACTGTCGTGCCCGAACCCCAAACAATCGGGATACTTCCGTCGCTGGATGTATTCGGTGTACCCGTCCCCGTGTAAATTTTTGCCCAGTATTTTGTTCCGCTCGTATACTTGGTGTAGTTTGGAACAGAATACATCCTCCACCCATTGAAATAAGCCTTAATCTCATCTGCTGTAGGTGTGTAGGATTCTCCCCAACCGCTGTCGGTGTCGGCAATAGAGATATAACTGCCGCTCCCCAGAAACGATACTTGATCCCCCATTGTTGGTGCCGATGAATTTAATTGCAAAATCTTGCCGTCATATTTAATTGAAATGGCGTTTGTAGCGTCGGAGTCTACCTGGCGCTTTATAGACGAGGCTCTCACCCTTTTATAACCTGCATGATCTGTTTCAAACGCCCAGTCCATAGAACCATCCAACACCACTTCCCGGAACCGCCGCGTCACTCTCGGTTTGCCTTGTCCATCCGTATAAAGCCGATCTGCTATACTGCCGTCTATATTTGATCGGAGGTTACAATCAGGCAGATAGAGATAGGATGGCTTCTGCGGCTCGAACAGGAGGGATTCGGGGCCGAGGTTCAGCATTGGATTGGTGAAACTGAACGTACCGACACCCAAACTTCCACTAGTGGGGTAAATACGAACCCTTTTAACTTCCTCCGGAACTACCAATGTAAAAGGAAGCGGCGAGTCCGTGGATTTGTAGGCCGGTTGTATTAGCGCGCCGTCGTCATCAAGGCCATAAATGCTTACTTGACCATTCGTCTCCAAATTAAAAGTGTAGGTTTCGCCCGGAACGACATCGACATCGCGAGGACTACTCTGGCTCGTTCCAGTGGAGTTTAGCAAAAACGAGTAGTTGTCTGTCGTAACCGCATTCGCGTTTAACGTCCACTCCGAAAACGGAGGAAGCAGATTCTTCCCCTTATTTTCGATATAAACCGCATTGACATGCTTCATTTCGTCTACATAAGGGTATTTCGCTGCGACTTGTTTGCGAGACATCGTTGGAATTGCATCATAGTCAGCTTGAGACACTTCATACAGTCGAATACCATCAAAATTGGCAAATTGTCCTGAACCTGAAACGTTAATAACGAGGAATAGATCCATGGACGTCATGTCCGACAATTCATTTGGCCCAACTCTAGCATAGCTTAGGTTAAACCTCGATGAGTCGGAGATGTTCATCGTATCGTAGTAGGTGATGTTTCCGTTTTTAAGAAATCCGATCTTCACCCATGTAGCGTTTCCGTTTTTTACGTCGCCCAGTGCAATGTAGTAATTCGATGGGTTGATCAATGATGTAATGTTTTGAGATAGCGCTGTCCATACTTGGGTCGTCCCATTCCAAGTGAATTTTATGCTATTGTTCCCGTAAACTTTGTTATTAGAATCCAGCGCTGTGGTGGCACTTGTTCCGCCTGTTTTAGCCCACTTACTCAAATCCTCACAATTCCCATCCCGCCCAAGAAGGTTAACGAGAGTCCGTCCCTTAATGGTCGGGTGCAAAATCGCCGGGACGTCGCCGCCCTGGACGATCTGGACGCCGCTGGTCAATGTTATCGGCTGAGGCGGCTTCTCCGAGAGATGGTCGTATACTTCCGAGATAGCGCCGACCGCATTCTTTGCTTGCGTAGGTAAGTCGTTCACCGAACCCAGCGACTGATCGATAACGTCCATATTTTCATTGAGAGTGTGAATACTGACAAATTCACTCTCAAGCGGCTTCTTAAGCCCAAGATTAGGAGTCGTCTCCGCCATTAGCTCCAGCTCCTTGTCATCACTTCACCCCAGGTGAAGGTTTTAAGATCGCCCCACGTTTTCTGTTTCAGCTCGCTCCACTGCGTGTAGGTGAAGGCGTATTCGACGGCGAGGTGGGCAGGCTTGATTTCTTCGATAACGGCTTTGAGGTCGTCCAGGTTCGGGGGGATGCCCCGCGTATCCACGAACTTCAAGGTGAACGTGTAGGCTTCCGGCTGAAGCGTTACATCGACCGTCCCGCCGTCGTAGGCTTCGGCGACCGATTTGATGAGGCTGATCGTCACCGTACCGATGCCGCGCAGCTTGGACAGAATGACGCTTCGTCTTTGCCCGACAGGCTTCGCGGCATCGACCGTAATGCCCAGTTCGCGTTCCCAATGCTCCAAGCCCCAAGTCGCCGTCGAGACGAAATATTGCTCAAGCGTGCCGTCCAGCGCTTCCCACAGCGCGTCCAATTCCTTGCCCTGAGCCTCCATATTGGCGCTCATGACTCTCGAAGTCGCGTAATAGTCCGGGAGATAGGAGAGCATCTCCTTCCCCCGCTCGCTTGTCATCGTATAGCTATTCAATCAGGCTCACCGTCCCGATCACAGCGACCTCGCCCAGCGATAGATCGATATTTTCGCCGCCGCCGTTCACTTTCAGATTTTCGTAATCGACGATTCGCGGAATATCCAGCAGGATCGCCGAAATTCGGTTGTAACGAACGAGCGAATCGACAAAAGCGAGCTGCTCCAAATAGTCGGCCAGGCCCGCTTCGAAATCTTCCCGAGCCTGCTCCAAAGTCGATCCGCTGGCCAACGTCAACTTGGCTTCAATGTTAAGCGGCACTTCGACCGCCGCCTCGACCGTTACCGCAGCGCCGATCGGAGCTTTGCCTTCTCCTAGGCCGGCAACGGGGGAAATATGCTGCTGCACTGCGTCCACGATCGTCTGGCCGGGGGCTCTCTTATTATCGTCCAGCACATAGATCCTGACTGTTCCCGGACCGTTCCATAATGTCTCGACCTGAACCCGGCTTACTCCCGGAGTTTCCAGAGCCCATTGCTGATAGTCGGCCCGGTTGCCGCTTGTACCCGGCTGACGCACCTTCAACAGATACCGAGCGAGCAGCGATTCGTCGGACTCCTCGTCCGCTCCTCCGGTAACCGCCGCCGTATTCGTAATTCCCGTTATGCCCGCGATAGGCTGGACGAGCAAGCTGACCGCGCCGATCGGAACGTTGCCGCGACTGCCTGGCTCGACCGCCCGGATCGGAATGACCGCTTTGCCTTGGCTGTCCAAAACGGCCGCCTCCGTCGTTTCGTACTCGATCGACGAAGTCTCCGTCATCTCATCAGCCGGAGTCGCCACCCTGGACCCGAGCGGAACGGCCGCTCCCGCGCTCCCCGTCATGACAACGGCCCCGGCGGCCGCAACGGCTGGCCGCGGAAGAACGCCGTGCTCCTCGCACCGCATTCTCAAATACGGGCCGAACGTCGTCCTTGCAAAGCCCCGACCCAGCACCTCTCGCGCCCATTCGGATGCTCTATACAACTGGTAAGCCGCAGGAGACAAAGAGTCCCAAATATACGAGCCTTCCGACTTGTCGAGATCGGCCGGCACGCGTTCCAGCATTCTCGACATAATGGCCTCTTCCGTCTGATCCTGCAAAAATTCCGGCATCGCCGCCATTACACATTCACCGCCATTCCTTGAATTTCCGCCGTTTCTTCGTGAACGTTGGAGACAATGCAGCTGAAGTGACAGCTATCCCCCGACCATTCATACACAAAATCGTCAACGCTCGCGGTACGGGGATCGCTCATCAGCGTTTCGGTCGCGATTCTCTGGATCTCCATCTCGATCGCAGAACGAGGCAGCCCGGAACGAATCAAATCTTCGAATTCTTGGCCGTAGTCGCGAGAGTAGACGAGATGCCGATATCGCTCGGTCAGCAGTGCTTTCTTGCACCATTCGACCCACGCATCCTTGCCTTCGCTAACGGCGACCTTGCCGGTCGGCGTCGTGACGAATTCTCCCGCTTCGAAATCGAAGCGCCAGCTCCGTCCGAAGAACACGCCGGGTTCCGCCAATTCCTCCGGCTCCTCCGCCGGCAATTCCGTCGGAAATAAATTAGCCATTCGAGCTCACCACCTTGCAGACGATGACGGCATCCTTGCCGCCGTTCACCGGAACGGCCAGCACGCGGTCTCCGGGCTTGATCCCGGCAGACCAATTCAGCCGCACTTCGCCTATTTTCGTCTCGTCAAAATCAAAACGCGTCCGCTGAGAGGGAGCGCCGCCCCCTAACGGGTTGCCTGCCTCATCCACCGGAGCGATCATTGTGCCAACCAGGGAAAAGGCCGGCAGCTCCAGCTCCGCCACCCAGTCGGCAACGTAGTAATCCGGAATTTCATATTTGAAGGAATCCAACTTCACGCCCGTTCCCGTAATCGTGCCAAGCTCTGAAGGCACTCCCGATAACGACTTGGCCGCAATGCCGGAAAACCGGCTATCGAGAGTCGCGACCAAGCTTTTGAACGGATCAGCCACCGAAATCCCTCCTGACTTTGCCTTCCGCGGCCAACTCAAGCTCCATACGTCCCGGATAACCAAGCTGATGGCGCACCTGCGTAACGATCAGTTCCCATTCGTCCAGACGAACCCGGTCCCCCGCGCGAATCGTATTGATGTCCAGGGCCGTGAGCGACACGGTTTCCTGCAGGCCGAGCAGCGTTTTGGCCGCAACCTTTTTCGCCTGCTCCACCGTTTCCACCCTGTTGTCCATAATCAGCTTTTGCAGCGTGCCGTATTTCTCCGTATCCTTTTTCTCCAGAGCGAGCGTCTTGGACACCCAGTTCTCGCTTTCCTGCGGACCGATTACCTTGACCTGTGTAATTGCTCCTTCGAGCGTCCGGTTTTGGGTCATCTCTTCGATCGCGGTCAGCTCCCAGACGATCGGATTGCTGCCGATTTCGACCAGTTCCAGCCCCCGCTCAGTCATCCTTGTCCGGTACATCGCTCCGCCCTTATCGGCAGTCTCCTTCAAGTCTTCCATAATCATCGAAAGAATCGTTTGCGTACGCTTGATGTTTTTGGCAAGCTTGATACGGGTGTCTGCTATGTTGCCTACGGGAATTCCCCATTCCTTGGCGTATTGCTTAATCCGTTCGGTTGCGGTCTGCCCCGCTGGCATAAGACGTTCATCGTCGGACTTGGCCAGATAGATTGTCTTCTCGTAAGCGGTGACGCTGAGATGCTTGAGGCCCGAGTTTGAGCTGTGACATTCCCATACGACGCCAGGATTCAGCAGTACTTCCTTCTTCGCGCTTCCGAAAGGGATACCGGAGACACGAATTTCTTGACCCGGAGAAATCATAGGCATGTCCGGAGTCACGACCAGCTTCATATTGGCGCAGTACGCGATCTCGTCGAGCGATTCCTCCAGGGAAAGTTCCTCGATCAACTGGGTCAGATCGTACCGATTGGCGTATACAACCTCGTAGCTCATGGCATCACCAGCTTCTGCCCGGGTCTGATCAGGTTTGGGTCGCGCCCGATCACTTTCGTGTTGACGTTGTAGATATCGGGCCACTTCGAGCTGCTTCCCAGCTCCCTCTTGGCTATCGCCGTTAGCGTGTCGCCCGGCTTGACCATGTAGATTTTGGGTACAGGTTTCATGTCAATCCTCGAAGCCGCCTTACTTTTTCCTGAAGTCTGTACTTTAATATCCCGCCAAGTTCGAAAAGTCACCTCAAAGTATATATCTCCAGGCTCCCCTCCTCTTAGAGTTGAATGATGAGAAGAAACATAGACTGGAGTGTTTATAATTGTGTCTGATATGATTAGGCGAACGGGACGTTTCTTTATTAAAAGAGCAGTCAAACGATTCATGGCTACTTGAGATGGTAGTAAACTATCTGATTTTCCCCTACAGAACCTCTCATCGAACTCCCTTGGAAAAAAAGAAGAAAATGAAATTTCTTTGATCCGTTCCGCCTGTGCGAGATCGACTTCTCCAAGACCAATGAGACTTACAGTCTCATATTGCCGGTTTCTTCTAATAGAGACTTCTTCAGGATTGACAGGAAAAACAAAATCTCCATCTACGACATCTCTGATTCGAAATTCCACTTAAATGCCCCCTTTAATACAACTAGAAAGCGGGTCTACCTGATCCACCAGTTCTATTAGCTAAGGCTTGTTGAATAGCTTTAGTAATTCTGATTCCAATATTGTTAGATAGATCATCATAATCAAGCTCATTTGAAGATAAAGAAAGCTGTACAGCTCCAGGAGATAAAGAAATATTTATTGGTGGTTGGCCTTGCATTTTCGGGACTGATGATTCCGGCTGTCCCCCTATAGGGTAAAATGGGCTCCTATGGGGCATAGTTATTGCTAGAATCTCTTGAAACGTTAATCTTTCATTATTAAGGGGAATTCTTCCCATATCTGGTGTTGAAGGCGAATTTGACACCCTCTCATTACCGCTATATCCCATCCACTTAATAATGTTCCAGTTAGATGCATTAGTTGCATTATTCCAAATATCTTTCGCTCCATCCGAAATAGCGTTACCCACGTCATTCCATGAAATTCGTCTAATGTTATTCCATGCTGAATTTAGACCATCACCTGCCATTCGGTATCCATTCGCAACAGCGTCTCTAATACTGTTCGCTAGCGCGATATTACCCTCGGCAGCCATTAGGTTTCCTTCACCTGCCATTCGGTATCCATTCACAACACCGTCTCTAATACTGTTCACTAGCGCGATATTACCTTCGGCAGCCATTAGGTTTCCTTCACCATACATTCGGAATGCATCCGAAACAGCGTCGCTTATGCTATTGAAGTTTTTGCCAACATTTTCTCCTGCAAGGCTTCCAACAAAACTACCCACAGCGTACCCGACCCCTGGAATTGGAATTAAAGTTTGACCTACCCATCCTAACAAGGTGCTTCCAATTATACTGCTTATGACCGCTCTCTTTTGATCGTCATTTTGGGCTGTCGCGAAGCTCACCCCAGCGACCATTGGATTAATAACACTAAAAGCCTTAGTGACCGCACCGCTATATTTAAAAAACGGTAGGGCTTTCTGGTTATAAATCCAACCAAGTGATGGTGGTACCCCTCCCAAAGAACGATCAGCGTTCTTCCAATCAACGGCAGACTTTAGACTATTAGCAGCAATGGCGAGTCCTTCTACATAATTTTTGTTACTCCCTATAATTCCAGTAATATCAAATATTTTACTCGTTAAGGATTTATTCTCTTGACTTCCTCCTCCCTCTCCATCAATCTCAGGCGAGGGGGGGCGTGAGGTTCCTCCATAAAAACCATAAGTAGAGAAAGGAGATGATAATGGAGATGGTACCGACATTAGTTTCGAATTCAGAGTCCACAACTTTCTATACTTTTCCATTTGTAAAGCAGAATTGTGTAAATATTGATCTTTTATGGAAGAACCTGCATTACTACCCGAGCCCTGTTCATTATCCTTCTTTAGCAACATCCCATCACCCTCCTTCCTTCGCCGACATCGCTCTCTCCGCTTCCCACTCGAGCTCCATGCTGGCCATCAGGAACAGCTGCTCGCCTCGGGGGAGATTCCAGAACTGTCCGGGGCGCAGGTGGTGGCGAACCCACAACGCGTGAATCAGGCCGGCGAGCGCCCCGGATCGAATTAGTTTTTTACGTCTTCCAGCTCCGTATTGAAGCCGGACAGGTCAAGCACGACATCGCCGAGCGCGGACATCTCCCCCGCCAGCAGAATGCGCTTGATCACTTCCTCCGCGCCGCTGGCCGAGAATTTCGACAGCAGCTGCGGATTTCCCCAGTTGGGAGAAACGGTCGAAGCGGCGATCAGCGACACGTTGAACAGCTCCTCGTCCAAGCGCTCGATCGTCTGGCCGCGCTTCTCCTTCCGCTCGGTGCAGCGTTCGCGAATGCTGAACACCTGCTTGCCGGTCAGCCCGCGCAGCTTCACCGGAATGTCCAGCCTCTCCAAGCGGACCGTTCTCTCGGGCAGCGTGTCGGCGTCCAGAAGCCGCTGCAAAATCTGTTCGTCTGTCAATTGTTCGAATGACATGTGGACGTTCCTCCTCTTCTTAACCCGCTACGATCGGATCGAGCAGACGATACCCTTCGAAGGTGAACGCCGTCTCCTCCGCGACTTCCTCGCCGGCCGTCCAGTTCGCCAACTGAATCTTGTCTGGAACGCAGTTGAGCAGCTCGATGCGCTCGAAACCGTAGGATTCCGGATCGGACAGCTTGTTGATGATGTTGAATTTCGCAAAGCCGCGGCTGATCATATCGCTGGTCACCTTGTAGCCGCTCATCGTGCCCGTGCCTTTCTTCGTGCCGAGCTTGTGGACGGTCCATTCCATCCCCGCCAGCTTCAGCTCCCGTTTCTCCACCTCGACAGAGGCTTCCAGCTTGTTGATGTTCGTCTGCCACACCCCGTCGATAAACACTTGCCCGTACGTCCCGAGAATCGCTCTTGTCGGATCCATCATGCTCCTCGTTCCTCCTTATCGCACGATAAACGTGCTGAAAATTTGTTCCATTACGTCCGTCAGACGAGCTTCCCATTTCAGGAAAACCTGGTCCGGTTCCGGCGTGAATTCCGGATCGACGTATACGTCGTAGCCTTCGGCTTCGATGACGCCCGCTTGGGCGAGCGACTGCATGTATTGCTTGCAGGCGCTGATCAAGGCCAGTCGGCCTTCCTCGGAGTTGTTCACCTTGCCGATGTAGGAATCCTCGGCCGTCCGCTGCAAGTCGGAGTTGATGCTGTCCATCACGCGGATCGTGCGGATTTTTTTCCATGGATTGTTCTGGCCCTCGCGCAGCGTGACGAGGCTGTTGATTCCCCGAAGCGCTTTAACGAGACGGCCGTCGTGAACGAGCAGAAAAACGCCGCCGCGAACCGCCTGCTCCTGCTCCGCCCTTGTCCAGCGGCGAGTCACGTCCTCGAACGGAGACGGCGCGTAAGTGACCGACTGGCTGAGGCCCTGACCTGCGATCAAGCCGGCAACGTAAGCGGCAATCTGAGCGGAGCTGTAGACTGCGTCCCCAAGCTTGGCCCCCGTCGCGACGTTAACGATGCCTTCATGATTAAGGGAAGCGCTGCGAGCGATGGCCTTCGCAACGGCATCCGCAGCCGTATCGTCCGCAGCCGAGCCGCCGAGCACGGCAATAATGCCTTTGCCTTCGTTGCGAAGACGGTTGACCCAAGCCGCAACGCTTGCGTGAAGAGACGAGTCGGATACGCCATCCAAGGCGATCACGTTAAAGTCCTGCGTCTCGAAAGCGGCCAGCGCATCGAGATAGTCCGCATTCGCCAGACCGGAAATTCCGGAATCGCCGCCGCTCAGCGAAACGCCGGATACGTTGGCGAGCGCGCCGCTGCCTTCGGCCAATTTCTCGGCCGAGATCCACAGGTTGCTCGAATCTCCGTTGACGGCGTCCGCCGCCGCTTGAATGGAGCCGCCGTCGAACGTAAACGTACGGAGAAGCGTCGTTCCTTCGAACAGTTTCAGATCCTTTTTCGCCGCGTCGATGGCGTTGACCTGAACCGTTACCTTGAAGTCGTTGCCCCTTGCGCCTGGGTGCTTCGCCGTCAGCTTCAGCACATTCGCAGGCGTTCCTGCCGTATCCGCCAAAGTCAGCTCGGAAGCGGCCGCGCCGCTTGCCGCCAGACGGTAGGCGATGACCTTCTTCGCTCCGCCGAGCAGAGCCAATCTGATCGCGCGGTATGCGGTTGCTCCGTCCGCTTCCGATCTCGTGAACGCGTTCGCCGCTTCGGCTTCGCTCGCAATTTCCACGAAGCCGTTGACCGGACCCCAATGCGCCCTTACCGGAACGATCGCCGTTCCCCTTGCTCCCGGCTGGATCGCGGCCGTCGCCGCTGCCCGGAATGTCATATAAAATCCCGGCAATACCGGTTGATCTGTCGTACTCCAAGTTCCTCCCGCCATCTTACAGCACCTTCCCTTTCAGAAATTGGCCGACCAGGCGTTTCGCCTCGTCGACGGTAAATTCGTTTTTGCCTGCGGAGTGCAGCGCGCCGGCTACAGCCTCAGGCCTGACCTGGAACAGCTGAGACGCGTGATGAATGAGCTCGTCCCTGGGGTATGCCGCCTCGGCCGTTTTCTTGTTTGCCATCCGTAACACCTCGTTCATGAATTTGGATTCGGTTGAAAGTTTACTTCCCGCATTAGCGGACCTTGCTCGGCATAACGCTCGATTTTACGCGTTAAGGTGACAAGGATTTGTCCCTCGGTCATGGCATCCCGCGCTAGATCGACGTTCGGAGCAAGCACGGTCAAATACCGGCGGTCGGACAGGTCAAGCGGGATTTTCACGGCCTCGCTCAAGCTTTGCGCAAGCGCGGCAGCCGTTATCGCCTGCTCGTTTACCGTTCGTCCAAGCACGTGTCCGATTGCCTTTTTGCGGACCTCGATCGTAGAAGCCCTGGCGCCCGCGAACGTCTCGATGCCTTCCCATCTCCAGAGGACGGAAGGACGACCGTAGTTCGTCGGCCACCTGCCGCCGTAGGCCTGCCAATGGGAATCTCCCAACTTGTCGAGCGTCCAGCCGCATAGAGCGTCCAGCCAATCGTCCTGCACCGTCTCCTGAGCGTTTCGAGCTCCCGTCACCGAAAATCGAAGACCTCTTGTAATGACGTCTCGATCGGCATCGGCCTTATCGGAGCCGACGGTGCCTTCGTACCGGCAGGCGAACTCGGACAGCGAACCGGGGTCGAGAAGAACTTGTCCGTCCAGCGCCTCTACGATCAGGTCGGACAGCTCGTCCACTTCGGAGTAATCCGACTGCTGCGATACGCTGGGCCAGCATTCGAACAAAGTGTTGATCCCCGTCCAATCGGTATCCGTCGACTCGGTTCCTTGGATGAGAAGAATGTAAGGCTTGTCCAAGGTCGGCGCCGATTCGTGAGCCTCGAAGATGCGCCCGCCGATTAGCGGAATCCGCTGACTCAGCCTCTCTCGGATGCCGGCCCTCATGGAAGCACCTCACGGCTGCAGGCAGATGAGATCATGGCCATGTTTTCAACCTCCTGGTCATTCAAAATGTTCCTCTCACCCCTAAGTGGCAACCGTACGACAACCCGTCTAGCCGACGAGAATATGGATGCTGCCGACGTTGCCGTCGACCTTGCGCTGGGCGCGGACGATGTAGGTGCCGACGCTGGATTTGCTGATGTTCAGCATGGCGGCGATCTCCGAGTAAGAGAAGGATTCGCCATGGGCCAGCGTGTAGCAGCTTCGCTCGCGTTCGGTCAGTCCGCGGAGGGCGACCTCGAGGCGAAATCGGCCGGCCTCGTCATTCCGGCTTTCCGGCTCCGCTCTCTCCCATATCGAAACGGAGGGCATTCTTTCCGGATCGGTCGGCACCTCTCGCTGATAGCCGGCTCTCCGCTCGATGCCTCGCCGGCTGCCCGGCCTCCTCCCGGTCTCCAGCCATTCGATGACATAAGAGCAGCTGGCGACCATCTCCATGACGAGACGGCGATCCCTGTCCACCGCGAGCAGCGCATCCATCTCCTCCAGCGTACGAACGGGCTCCATCTGCGAGATTCGCACGGTCAGCTCGTCCGCTTTGCGAAGAAGCTCCCGCCTTGTCTCGATATAACTCTCCAGCGTTGCGGCTCCCAGGTTCGTCATGCGATTGATCTTCATGGAATCACTCCCCTTTTATTTTTTTTGCCAAATTGGCAAACTAAGAAAACAAAAAAATCCTAACCAGGCGTTCCCGACTCCATTTGCGTTTCTCCTCTTCAATAAACAAGAACTTGTGTTCCCATTCAGAGGAGTTAGGCCTATCATAATTTGCCATTCGGGCAATGTCAACCCCTTATTTACCATAACGGCAAATTTAAAGGTTTACCATTCTGGAAAATATGATATACTGGATATAACTTAACTGCAGAAGGAAGATCGGAATGACACTTGGCAGCCGCCTTCGAGAACGCCGGGAAAAACGGGGCAAGACCCAGCTGGAAGCCGCTCGCGGACTCGGTATCAGCAACGTCCAGCTCTCCCGCTACGAGTCGGACGACCGTAAGCCGGATCCGGAGATGCTCGCGCGCTTCGCGGAATATTACCGCACGACGACGGACTATTTGCTCGGCCGTACCGACAACGCGGCGCTGGACGCGGTCGGCAGTCCCGGCATCCGCGAATATCCGGCTTTCGAGGAGTTTATCAGCAATCCGGAGCACGGCGTGTTTTTCAAGGATTATTTGAACGCGCCGGAGGAACGCAAGGAAGAGATGAGGCGGTTCTGGGAATTCATCATGGAGAAGGAGAAGGGACGCAAGCCCGGAGACCGGCAGAACTAGCAAGCGCACCGGCGAGCCCGAACGGGCTTTTCTTTTCGCGGTAAAAGCGAACATATATTCGTAAAATCGAGGACGAATCCATGTACAACTATTATCGGACAACTCCGCTGGAGCAATGGGTCGAGCACTTATGGATCAAATCGGGAATCGTGGCGCCTTGCCAGCTGAACGTGGAAGAGGTCGCCTCGCGGCTCGACGTATGGGTGCATTTCATGAACGACACAAGCCGGGCGCTCGATTATATGGGAATGCGATCGATTCTGGTCGACCGGAGGCTGGACAGAGAAGCCCAGTGGGAGGATTTTCTGCATGAGCTCTGCCACGTGCTCAGACATGCCGGCAATCAGACGGTTATGCCGAAGCTATTCTGCGAGGGCCAGGAGGCGGAAGCGAATCGATTCGTCCTGTACGCCGCCATCCCTTTTTTCATGCTCAGACACTTGAAGCTCCCCGCCAGAATGGACGAAGCGGTCGAGACGATCGCGCTGCACTTCGGCGTTACGTTCGAACTGGCCCGCAAAAGGCTGGAGCAGCTCCAGCGGCGAACGCTGGCGGCGATTCTATGGGAGGAAACGATCCGGCAGGAAGCGCTATCGGGGCTTCCCGAGAACGCGAACAACGCGGCCCGCTAGGGGCCGCGCTTGACGGGAAGCTCGTTTAGTAAAGCGTCCAGGAATCGGCGATCTCCGCCGCTTGATCGATATATTGATCGAAGCTGTCGCGAGTTGCGGTGAAGGTCACGACATAGGCTTTGCCTTCCACCACTTCCACGGACTGCATCCAGGTCAGTTCATTGTCTCCTTGAACGCCCTTGTACATCAGGTAGGCCGCGTCCGATCCGTCTTCGGTGTCGACGCCTTCGTCCACAAGCTCGTAATCGCTGATCAGCTGTCCGGAGCCGAGCTGCTCCTTCGTAATCTCGACATAGTCGGCTGCCGTAATGGCCTGGCCGCCCAAGTCCTCAACGATGAAGCTGATGTTCTCTCTGAACGTATCGTTGGCATCCTCCAGCGGAGCGAGGAATACGGCGATTCCGATCAAGCCCTCCTGCAAGGTCCAGTCTTCCGGATACTGAATCGTCGTGCCATGAATCTTGTCCTCAAAAAGCTTGTACCCTTCCGGAACGTCTCCGGCAGTTCCAGCCGGCTCGTTCGATGACGATGCGGACGGGCTTTCGGAGGCAGAAGGCGATTCCGACGGAGATTCGGATGGCGATTCCGACGGAGATTCCGACGGAGATTCCGACGGCTCGGAAGATGCGGACGAAGACGGCGATGCGGACGACGCCCCCTCCTTGTCGTTCTTCCCTCCGCAAGCGCTCAGCGCCAACGCCAACAGAACCAGAAACAAGGACATTCTTAACCATTTTGCAGATGATTTCATTCTCCTATCCCCTCTCTCTATTTAAATGCTCAGGAAGAAATTCCCTTATTCGAGCACCTCCGACCAGCCTACCGCATTTTCCCCCTGGCGTACACCCTTTTAAGCATTTCTTTAGGCTGTGTTCCCTTCGCTTCCAGAAATGAAAATAGCGCGCCCCCGAAAGAGGAGCGCGCTGTTGGCGTGCGAATCCGAGACTACGAGCGTTCGTCCGCGCCGATGTCGACGCTCGCGCCGATGACTCTCGGATCCCCGTCAATATCGTCTGCTCCGATAATGGACAGATCGACGATCCCTGCGTTAATGGCCGGCGAGGACGCCGTCAGATGCAAATCTCCTGCCGCCGCATTCACGAAGGCGGGATTGGCGAACAAGGAATTGGCGTCGTTGCCGCTAGCTGCCTTATAAGCAGAAAAGCCGGTATACGTAACTCCTTTCCATCTCCACTTCGCTCCGGACGAACCGCCTGGCGCATCGTACAGATTGTAGTCGATGATATTGCCGCTGTTGAGCGTGTAATCGTTATAGAACAGATAATTGCTGGAGCTGGCCACCATAATGTTATTTTTCACGATATTGTTTTTCGTATCGTATTGAATGAGTAGCTGGCCGCCGTTTAAGCCCTTCGTGTCGTTCTTGTACAGCGTATTGCCTACGATTACGCAATTCTCCGTTGAGCCGCGCTCGGTGTCGTACCCGCCCATCGCAATGCCCGTGTAATTGTTGTTGTAGACAAAATTGTTGCGGACCGTAATCCCGCTGGTCGATCGGCCGGCATGCTCGCTGGCGATCTCGATTCCAATATCGTTGTTGTAGCTGAAGTTGCCTTCAATAAGGCTGTCCTTGCCCCCATCGACGTAGATGCCGTCCGCCCCATACGAATCGTTCGGAAGCGTCCGTCCGTAGGAGGGATTGTTCACCGACGTAATATTGTAAACCGTATTTCCACGAACGATGCCATTGCGCGCTTGATCGTAGGCCGGAGAAGGAGCCGTGCCCTCGAAGCCGATCAGATCGATGCCGATATTGTCGTTGTCGTGAACCAGATTGTTCGTAATGTAGAAGGTGTCTACATTGCCGTTCACAACCAGGGATTCGCTGGAGCCCAGCACCAGATTGTACAGCTCGTTCCCGTCTATGATCAGCTGATTTATGGACGCGGGAGCTTTCGTCCCGTATACGGCGATTCCGTGCGCGTCCCGCCCGGACAGGCTGGAGGTTAACGCTGCCGTATTTTTAATATCATGGATTTTGTTGTTGCGGATCTCGATGTGGCTTCCCGCCCCGTGGACGAAAATTCCCATCGGCACTCTGTTTCTCGTGCTCGTCTGAAGATTGCGGATCTCGAAGCCGTCGATGACGATGTAGCTGGCATCCCTAATCTCAATCAGACTGTCTTCCGAGGCTACGCTTAGCCCCGTTCCGTCGAGAATCGGCGTCTGCGAATCGTAATTCCGGAAAGTGATTGGGCCTGCCGCAGCGGAGCCGGATCGCGTAATTCTCAGCTTCTGATTGTATACGCCTCCCATGATGTGTACCGTGCTGCCTGCAGGAACCGTATTTGCCGCATGCTGCAGCGTTCTCCAGGCCGTCGACGTGCTCGTCCCCGCATTGCTGTCGCTGCCGGTCGTCGATACGTAGTAATCGGTGCCGGCCGCGTAAGAGCGCCCTTCCAACGATGCGGCGGAAGAGACGCCCAATACCGCGATAACGGCCGCAAGCCAAACCATCCACTTCTTCATCCTCATTCATCTCCCATTCTCTCATTTTTTTAGTGCTGGCTTTCCAGTTGCAAGAAATCATTCAAGCAGCTTTCGAAACCAACCTTCCTCCGGTGGCCTCACCTCCCTTCCGCATCTTCACTGCGTTCAAACGCCAATCTGCCTGTCCGTCATCGCTGCAGAGCCATGAATTCCCGCACTTCGTCCGCCGTAGGCGCTCCTTGAACTCCCCCGATCCGAAGGGTCGCCAATGCGCCGCATGCCGATGCGAAGCGAAGGCATTGTTCAGCAGCCTCGCCATGCAAAGCCGCATACAGAAATCCGGCGTTAAAGGAATCTCCGGCTCCCGTCGTATCGATCGGCGCTACGCGGAACGCCCCCGCATCGAGCCATGCCCCCGAGGGCCCCAGCAAGGAGGCTCCCTTGCTTCCCCTCTTCAAGGCCACAGTCCCTCGCTTCGCTGGAAGGCGGTTTGCCAGCTCTGCGGGATCGGAGGTGCCGAAAATATGCTCGGCCTCCGTCTCGCTCGGCATAAAATAATCGGTGTGAGCGAGCAGCGGCTCGATCATCTCGCGATCCCAGCGCTCGCGAGGATCGTATCCGGTATCGAAGCTGGTCGTGACGCCCTTCTCCCGAGCCTGCCGAAACAGCTCGAGCCAATGCGGCTTCATCCCTTCCTGGAGGAAAAACGAGCCGAAATGAAGGTGATCGGCCTCGCGGGCTATGTCGCCCAGAGGAATCAGACTCGGCTCCACTAAAGGAATCGTCCCCATATAAGTGAGCAGCGAACGATCGGCGGGCGTGGACAGCGAGAAGGTGACGCCCGTCTTCTCCCGGTCCGTCATCCGCACGCAATCCGTGTTAACGCCGTACCCGTTAAGCTGTTCCACGCAAAAACGGCCGTACTCGTCATTGCCCACGAGGGAAACAAACTTCACCACCATCCCCAATCTGGCCAGGACGCAGGCGGTAATCGCCGAGGAAGATCCGAGCGTCAGCTCGAAGCGCTCCACCAGCTTCTCCTTGTTAGGCTCCGGCTTCACGTCCGGTCCGGACAAGATCACGTCGGGGTTTAACTCCCCGACAATGTACACGATTTTGCTCATTACCTTCCCTCCCTATTCATACGCCTCCCGTTTCTCCTTGCGAAAAGCCAGCCACACCGCCGCTCCTTGAACAGTCCCCGCGCAAGCGAAAGCGATCCATAGCGCGTCCGCGCGAAGCGAATCGGCCAGCGGCAGAAGCACGACCAGCGGAACGACTCTGCCGAAGTTCAGCAGGGTTTCGTATAGAACCACCGATTCGACCCGAAAGGAGCCCTTCAACGGAAGCTTGTCCGTCTCGGAAAAAAAACGGGAAACAAACATATTGTGATAGATCGGATTCAAACAAGCAACAACGAACAAAAACGCAAGCGTCCGCGCCGCCCCCGCCCCCCCGGACAGAACCAAGGCGCTCAGCGCGATGCCGAAGGAGCATACGCGCATATAGACGGAAGCGCGCTCCATCTTGCCCCGGCGGGACATGTACAGGCTTGACCCGACCGAGACAAGCGAGGTCGCCGCCAGCGCAACGCTGACGATATTTTCACGATCGAACACCTCATAGAGCAGCAGCGCCGGAACGAACAGCGTAAGCCCCTCCAGAAAGCCCGTGCAAAACCAAAGCGCAAGCAGCCTCGCCCACAGCGGATTCCGCCGCGCCATCAGCCGCGTCAACCCCAGCAAATAACGTCTACGCCGCGAAGGCTGTTTGCCGATAAAGAGTGAGAGGACGAATACGGCCGCGAAAACCGTCAACGTCAAACCGAATGCGTACAGGTAGCCGGTTAAGCTCATGCTCCCGCCGATCAGCCACCCGCCCGCAAGCGGTCCGATCAGACCGGCCACCGTCAAGGTCACCGTGCTGATTCCGACATATCGGACCCGATTCATCTTGGCCGACACATCGTACAGCAGCACCAGAATGCCGGCCCAGTAGAATCCGACTGCCAGCCCTTGGCACAGCGCGATCACGCCGTAGACTCCGACGATTCCTTCCCCGAGAGTCAGAATCAGGGCGAAGAACGTCATGTGAAGAATGAGACTGATCCGCAGCGTATGGAGCCGGTCATATTTTTTGGCGATGCCTCCCCCGATCCAGAAGCCGAGCGGCGTCAGCGCGTAGAACAGCGCGTTATAGACAAGATTAAGCGCGAACGATTCGCTCAGCCGCAAAAAATAAATGTTGAAGAACGTAAGGGATACGGAGCTGCCGAATATGAACAGGCCGTGCATCCCCAAAGTTAAGGCCGCATCCCGCGGCAGGCGGCCCTTGCGAATAGCCATGCCTCAAGCTCCCTCGGTACACGGATGACGGACGCTTCATTTAAAGCCGGTCATCGTCAACCCTTTGATGAATTGCTTCTGGAAGATCAGGAAGATGATCACTACCGGAATCATAATCAGCACCGCAGCCGACATGACGACGTTGTAGTTCACCACGTTCTGCCCGTTGAAAAACACGAGCGCGAGCGGAACGGTCATTTTCGACTCTTCGTTCAAAATAATCAGCGGCCACAAATAGTTGTTCCAAGCGGCCATGAACGAGAAGATCGCGAGCGCCGACAGCGCCGGCTTGATCTGCGGAATGACGAGCGACCAGAACGTGCGGAACTCGGAGGCCCCGTCCATCCGCGCCGCCTCGATCAATTCGCTCGGGATCGCCTCTATAAACTGCTTAGCCAAAAAAACCCCGAACGCGCTGACCAGATAAGGAATGACGATCGCCGACAGATCGTTAACCAGGTTAAGCTTGGAGATGATGACGTAAGTCGGAACCATCACGATTTGAAAAGGCACCATCATCGTCGCCAAAATGACGACGAACAGCAGACGCTTGCCGCGGAACCGAAACTTGGCGAAAATATACCCGGCCAACGCGCTCGTGAACATCGCGCCGACCGTGACGATGGCCGACGTCGACAGACTGTTGAGGAACCAGCGAAAGAAGGGCACCTCTCCCAGCACCTTCTTATAGCCCGACAGCGTCGGCTGCTGCGGGAGCAGATGATGGGAGGCAGTCAAAATTTCCGAATTGCTCTTGAACGAGGTCAGAATCATCCACAAGTAGGGCACGAACATCAGCAGCGACCCGAACAACAACGCCGTAAACATCAGCATATATGACAACCTTCGTTTTTTCGTCCGCATGTCGCCCTCCTTAATGCTCCCATTGGGATCGCCCGATCCGCATCTGGATCAGAGTCAGAACGAGAATAATCAACAGCATGGCGAAAGCCATGGCGGACGCATAGCTCATGTTCATATACGTAAAGGCTTGATCGTAGATGTTCAGCGCCAGAACGTAGGTTTCATACAGCGGACCGCCCTTGGTCATGATCTGGAACTGGGGAAACATCTGGAAATACGAGATGCTTGTCATGATGAAGACGAACAGCATCGTGCGGCTGAGCATCGGCAGCGTAACGCTCCAGAAGACATACCATGGGGAGGCGCCGTCCAGCTCCGCCGCTTCATAGAGAGAATCGGGGATGGAATCGAGCCCGGCCATGAACAGCACGATGTTGTAGCCGACATCGGCCCACAGCGTCATGATGATAATCGACAGAAGCGCCGTGGACGGATCCGTCAGCCAATCGACGGGGGGCAGCCCCAGCAGGCCAAGCGCCATGTTCACAACTCCGCTGTCCGCGTTGAACATCGTCGTCCAGATAACCGCCGAACCGGCCAGCGGCGCGATCGCGGGGAGAAAGAACAGCGTGCGAAAGCTGTTTTTCCAGAAACGGCTGCGAATCTTGTTGATGCCTATAGCAATCATCAGCGTGATCGCAATATTCGCCGGAATCGCAATCAGGACAAACACGAAAGTGACGCGAAGCGATTGGTAGAACAGCTCGTCGGCCAACAGTTCCCGAATATGCTTCAAGCCCGCGAACGGAACGTCAGAGGATAAAGGAGAATAGTCAAAAAACATGAGCACGCTGCCGATTCCGATCGGGAGTACGGAAAATACCGCAAACAAAAGAACGATCGGCGCCAGCGACAAGAAAATAAACCTTCGCTCGGACACGAGCTGCTTCGACATCTGTGAACCTCCTCCAATCGAGGACCGGAAGGTCCGAACCCCTCCCGATCCCGCATCATCGCTTACTGCTTGGCCTTCAACATTTTGTTGATGTCCGCCTCCGCCTTCTTCAGACCGTCCTGAACGCCCGTCTTGTTATGGGCAATCGCGGCATACGTATCGATGATGACCTTGAAGAAATAGTCCCGGTCGGCCAGCGGTCCGATCCAGCGTCCGTTCGGAAGAGCTTCCACGGCCGCCTTAACGTGCGGCGCGTTCTCCAGATACTTCGGATCTTCGGCAACCCGCTTGTTAGCCGGAATGGAAGAGGTGCGCAGATTCCAGGCGAGCGCGTTCTCCTCCTCCATCATGAATTGAACGAACTCCCAGGCGGCCTGGCTGTTCGGACTTTGCTTCGATACCACCTCTCCCCATCCCGATTCGGAGCTGAATACTGCCGGTTGGTCCGTAAAGGACGGAATCGGCATATAATCGAAGTCCTGCACGTTAAACGTGTTGATTCCTTCGGCGATCGTCCAGGGTCCCGCCGGCGTCATCGCCGATTGGCCTTTAAAGAAAATCATGTAAGGCTCGTCAGGCGTTCCCAGCTTGGACAGGTCGGTGACCTTGTGCACATTAACGAGATCGACCAGCTCCTGCATCGCCTTCTCGGCCTCCGGAGTGGAGAAGCTGACCTGGGTCTGATCCTCGTTCCAGAAATCGGCGCCCTGCTGCTGGATCAGCGCCAGGAAGTAAAATACGATGCTGTCGTTGGAGGTAATATCCAACCCCCGAACGGTAATTTTATCGCCGTTGCGCTTGGTTAATTTTTTGGCGTCCTCGATCAATTCCTCCCAAGTTGCCGGATCCTTGTCGATGCCCGCTTCCTGGAACATTTTCGGATACCGCAGCGCAGCGCCGTTCTCGATGTTGAACTCGTGGGGAACGCCGTACACTTGTCCGTCGTATTGAAAGCCGCCGATGGCTGCAGGAAACACTTCGGCTTCCAGCTCGGCTCCGTTCGGCGCCGGCTCCAACAGCCCGTTCTTCGTATATTCCCGCACCCAAGTGCCGAACATTTGCACGATATCCGGAGGCGATTTCGTATTCATCGCCACGCGTATTTTTTGCACGAACGCATCGTACGGAAACACCTGAAGGTCGATCGTCACATGGGGTTTCACTTTCTTGTAATCCTCGATCAGTTTTTTGTTCGCTTCGACGAAAGAAGGGTTTTCGTGAACCCACCAGACGAGCTTGACCGGCTGCTCTCCGCTCTCTCCTCCCGTATTCGCGCCGCTATCGCCGCTGTTGGAGCATCCTGCAAGCGCAATGCTCGCCGTTAGCAATAGAACCGTAATCCATGCCAGTGTCTTTTTCATGAGACGTTACCCCCCGATTAAAATAGATGATCCATTCTTGAAGCGCCTTATCGCCGACGTTTAACGCAGCTCCGCGATGTAAGGCTTCTCCGCTTCGTACAATTCGTTGAACATCGATTGGATTTCTTCGAGCGAGCAGACCGCGGACGTCAGCGGGTCGATCATCAGCGCATGCAGCGCGGCTTCCTTGTCGCGATTCAGCACGGCCGACACCGCCAGATCGAAGAAGGCCATATTGCTGCGGCACAACGCGGCCAGATGCTCCGGCAGCTTTCCGAAATGCGTCGGATGAACCCCGTTGCGGTCGACCAGACAGGCCACCTCGACGACCCCGTCGTTCGGCAGATTGTCGATTAATCCGCGGTTGGCGACATTGCCGTAGATGACCTTCGGCGTATGATTGATTATGGCGTCCATAATGACGGCCGCGTACTCGTTGGAGGACTCGAAGCTGATTTCTTCCTCGCCGGAAATGCGGCGCAAAATCTGCTCGTCGTTCTCCTTTCTCCAGATCGGCCAATTGTTGGCGTAAAATCCGGTTCCCCCGTTGTAGCCGACTCCGCAATGCCGTTCGAGCAAATCCTCGCGCTTGCGATAGTAAGGAATATACTCCGAGAAATGACCGCTCGATTCGGAGACGAAGGCGCCCAAATACTTCATGGCATCCAGTCTTACCGGGTCCTTCCTTAGAAGCTCGGGATCGTTCATCCTCTCTTTAAGCTCGGGATACAGATCCTGTCCGTTCCGGGACAATTCCAAGAACCAGGACATATGGTTAATGCCCCCGGCCCTCCACTTCAGCTCCTCGTACGGAACGTCCAGATACTTCGCAAGCTGCGCGGACGTATTCTGGATGGAATGACATAAGCCGACCACGGGGATCTGCGTCGTTCTGACCGTCGCCAGCGTCACTGCAGACATCGGATTCGTGTAGTTCAGGATCACGCAGTCCGGACAGTAGACTTCGATATCGCGAACGATTTCCAGCCAGGCCGGAAGCGTTCTCAGCGTTTTGAACAGTCCGCCCGGTCCCAGCGTATCTCCGATGCACTGCTTCACGCCGTACTTCAACGGAATCTCGTATTCGTACTTGACGGTTTGCAGCCCGTGCACCTCGATCTGGTTAATGACGAAGCTCGAGTCGGGCAGCACTTCCTTGCGATCCGTAGAAGCGACGACGTTCCAGCTTCTTCCCGCGAAGGACACAACCTTCTCTACCAGCTGCCTGGCCAGATCCAACCGCACCGGATCCAGGTCGATCAGGCCGACCGTCACCTCGTCCCCCAGATTCGGAATGTTGATCATATCCACGACGATATCCTTGGTGAAGCTGCTGCCTGCGCCTATAATCGTCACTTTGTTCATGTCCCTGCTCCTTTACGCCTCATTTTATTGGGCCCAAAATAAGATCAAAATTTCAGAAATTTTAGCCCAAAGTTTTCTAAGTTCATCTTACTTCTTTTGGGGCAAAAATGTCAACGAGAAATCCGTTCCCCGGAATAACGCAAAGAAAACCGCCTTCCCCGCGCAGGGAAAACGGTTTTCTTTGCTCGCTCTACGTCGGAGCCCGATGGTTTGGGCCTATGATTTGGGCAACGTCGAAGAGCCTCTGATTTTCAATTCGTAAGGGAGCAGCGCCTTAATCGGAAAGCTGAGCCGTCCGGCCAAATAATCGGATAACAAATAGGCTGCCGTCAGGCCGATCTCGTACTTGGGAACATGAATCGTTGACAACGGAGGGGACGTATATTGCGAGATGTCGATATTGTCCACTCCAAAAAATGCGATATCCTCCGGCACTCGCAGCCCGGCTTCCGTCACGGCGCGCATCGCCGCCATAGCCATAACGTCGCTGGCCACGAAGAACGCCGTCGGCAGTTCGGCCAGCGGCTCCCGCACCAGCCGGCTCATCAGCTCGAAGCTGGTCTCGATCTGCCATTCGGCGTTCAGAATCCACTTCTCCACCGGCTCGATGCCGGCTTCGAGCAAGGCGTAGCGATACCCCCGGAACCGCTTCTCGCGGGACATGTCACCGGACAGCCCCAGACCGCCGATAAAGCCGATCTTCCGGTGGCCTTGCCCGATCAGATGCCTGACCGCCGCTTGGGAAGCCGAAACCCGGTCATAGGATACGGTCGGAATGGTCGGGTCATTCACGTCGATGCCGACGACAATCGGGATATGCTTCTTTAGCGCCTCGTAGATCGGCGGATCGATGCCTTCAATAATGACCGCTCCGTCTACCTGGCTGTCCTGAATGATCTGCTGCTGCACGGAAGGATCCCGGAGCTCGTCTCTCGTATGAATGAAAGCCAGGCCGTACCCTCTGTCGGACAGGCCTTTCTCTATGCCTTTTAACACATGCGAAAAGTAAGGATACGAGTAGTTTTCCTGAGGGAGCGAAATAATGCAGCCGGCGCGCTTGGTCGGGGCCGGCTTGGCGCCCCCGTCTCCAACCGAACGCCTGGACCACCCGCTCGTTCGATAGCCAAGCTCCTTGGCCGCAGCTAAGATCTTTTCCTTCGTCGTGGCGTTCACGATCTTGCTGTCATCGTTGTTCAGCACCCGCGATACGGTCGATATCGAGACGCCCACCTTTTCGGCAATATCTTTTAACGTAGCCACCGTTTCACCGCCTCGTTTTTTGGGCCCAAATCAAGCTTCTTCATCATAACGAAAATAGACCTCACCTGTCAAACGGTAAACCAAACAAGCCTAAACGGCTTACGCCGTCCTTAGGATCGGCGGGATAACGTTTATGTCGGAGGTGATAATCCCTTATATACTCGCGCCGCTCGTTGTCTTCGCTCGGCGGCTGTTCGTTAAGAAACTAAAAAACGCGCACCCGCTATAATCCGGGAACGCGCCGTTAAAGGATTTATTTAGTGGTGCTGATGAAGGGATTCGAACCCCCGACCTACGCATTACGAATGCGTTGCTCTACCAGCTGAGCTACATCAGCAAATCCTTTATTATCTTAGTCATTCCGGGGACAAAAGTCAAGCGATTTTCGACTGGATTTTTATGGATGCCCCGAATTAGACGACGTGAAACACTTTGTTGGATCGTTCCTCCCGCTGTTCCATCCCTGCGTCCTCGCTGCCGACGGCGCTGATCATCAGATGCAGCTGGCGCTTCAGATCGACCTCGTACGGCTTGGTCAGCAGCTCTCCCTGAGAGGAGCGGATAACGCGAATGATCGGGCGCTGCTTGCTGTCGGCGTGAAGAGCGGATACGACGCCAATCTCTCCCGTGCTGAGACGAACCGTCATCCCCCTCGGGAACAGCGCCATATTGTCGCGAAGCTTGCACACCTTGTCCATGTCGTACAAGGACCCTGCCCCGCCGTAGAGCACCTCCAGCGCTTCGTGCGGCAGCATCGGCGAGCCGCTGCCTCGGCCGTTCACCAGCGTATCGAACATATCGAAGATGCTGATCCACTGATGATACGGGTGGATTTTTCTCCCTTCCAGCCCGAACGGATAGCCGCTGCCGTCCAATCTCTCGTGATGGAATAAGGCGCAGTGGGCGGCCATGATCGGGAAGCCGCTGTCCCGAAGCAGCTTGTAGCCCAACTCGGCATGCTTCATATAGGCTTGATCGTTCTGCGTGACGCGAGCGCTGAGGCCGCCCGGAAGCAGCAGTCTGCCCACGTCGTGCAGCATCGCGCCGATCGCCAGCGCATGCAGCTCCTCGCCCGCCAGCCCTTCCTCCAGGCCGAGGCGCGTCGCGCATACGCCGACATTGATTGCATGCTCGAGAAAGTGCTGCTTGTCCCCGTCCGTTAACGTCGTCGACAGATGCACGGGCAGGCTGGGATCGTTCCGTCGCGCTTTCAGATCCTCCACCAGCAGCTTCGCCGAATCGTAGACGAAACGAACGACGCTCTGGGACAGCTTTTCCTTGCCGCTGCCGAGCAATTCTTCCATGACGTGAGTAAGCGCTCCGTGAAGGACGATCACCGTTTCGTCGCGAATCGCTTGATCGGGAGCGATATCCTCGGTCCCCTGCTCCTCGATGTGAAGATAGGGCATTCCTAACTGCTGAAGCCTTCTAATCGCATGCTCCGTTAGCACGAACCCTCTCCCCGCCAGCACGTGGCCTTGCTCCGTATAGATCGAACGCCCCAGCTTCATCCCTGGACGACATTGGCTAGTATGCATAATGATCATGCTGTACACTCCTTTTTCGACTTGCGGGGCGTTCTGAGCGTGCCCCATGGCCTAATCGTATAGGAACATCGCGTCATATGACCAGTGACCCCTGTCACGGGTTCCGTCATGTCTTTGAAAATAGAGACGCCAACGTTCGGGTCTCTATCTGTTCAAATGAGAATGTTGCACTATAATGGAAATGAAGGGGTGAACGCTCGCATGCTTAAAGTATTGATAGCCGACGATCAGTCGCTGATGAGAGACGGCTTGCAAACGATTCTCCAACTGGAGGACGATATCGAGGTGATCGCCACGGCCGAGAACGGCGAAGAAGCCTGCAGCCTGGTCGCGATTCACCATCCGGACCTGGTGCTGATGGATATCCGCATGCCCGTCATGAACGGAATCGAGGCGGTCAAGAAGCTGCGCGCCGAGTCCCCGAACACGAAAGTTCTCGTGCTGACGACATTCGACGAAGACGAATATATTATCGAGGCTCTTGCCAGCGGCGCGGTCGGATTTCTATTGAAGGACATTCCGACCGAGAAGCTGCTTCAGGCGATCCGGGACGCGGCGCAGGGAGAGCTCATGCTTCCCTCGGCCATCGCCGCCAAGCTGGCGGCGAAGCTGTCCGAGCCCGCGCCTATGCCCGGCAAGCCGCCCTCCCTCCGTTCGCGGGGCCGTACCGCCGATCTGAAGTTCACCAATCGGGAGATGAGCATCATCGCCCTGATGGTGGAGGGCCGCAACAACCGGGAGATCGCCCAGCTCCTCTTCATGAGCGAAGGCACGGTCAAAAATTATATCAGCGCCATCTATGACAAAATCGGCACCAACGACCGAACGCAAGCCGTCATCTGGCTGAAAGACATGACGGTCATATGACCGGCGTCACTGGGCCCGTTCGCCCGCCGAAGTTACAATAGAGAAGACACCTTACGATAGAACAATCGGTTGGGGGAATGAGGGTTGGTCGGGAGCGGCATTCGCAATCATCTGCCGTTATTGCGCATAATGGCAGTATTGATCGGCCTTCATGGTTTGCTGGCATGGGGTCTGGTCTCCATGGGCCGCGGCTTCGACGCCGACGGCATGGATCCGGCGGGCTGGAGCTGGACTCCCGCTCGCTCCCCGGAGGACGCCCAGCCTCCTGCGGACGGCTGGCTCCCCTATCCGGAGAAGGCGGGGCATCCGGACAACTCCCCGCTTTATTGGATACGCGTACCGCTCGAGCCGGACGACGCGCGCGATCCGCGTTTGTTTATTCTGAACGCGGTCGATCTTTCCGTATATGACGGCAATCGGCTGCTATTTGCATACGATCCGCAAGACCGGGGACACCGACTGAATCTGCTGTATCATTGGAATCTCGTTCCTCTTCCCGCTCCGGTCCCTTCCGAGATCGAGCTTCTTCTGGACGACAGAATCACCAGCCGTCCGCCCTTACTCATCAGTCAGGTCTCCTATAGCGAATTCGTGTCCTCCTTAATCCGGAAGGAATCCTACGCCTTCGTTCTATCCGCTCTTTTCCTGTTCAGCGCGTTTCTGGCGGCTGGACTTTATTTCATTAGCCGCGAGAGGCTGCACCTCTACTTTGCGTTAATGGCGCTGTGCGGCTGCTATGCGGCTATCGTCCGCACTTATCTGCTCCAGCTGTTCTGGGATCAGCCTTGGCTAGGCTATCTGGAGCTCGGAGTGTTTCCGATCGGCCTCTACGGCTTTATCGGCATCCTTATCGAAGTGTTCGACAGAAAGCATACCGGGGCGCTGCGCATCATTCAGCCGGTTCTGCTCGGATTCTCTCTTTTCGCTCTGGCCAGCGCGGTTGTTCTCGATATCCGATGGTTTACCTGGCTGCTCAGCTATCCGATTCTGGCGCTGTTCCTGATCACCGCGATAGGTCTGTTCCGGACCTTAGGGAGAGCCTATCAGCACAGGCAGGGCCCGGAATCGATCTGGATGATGGCCGGCTTTATTATCATGACGGCTACGGCGCTCCTCTACATCGTCCGCACTTATTTATCGGCGTTCTACCTGGAGCTCGCCGAAGCTCTGCCCTTCTTGAAGGTGCTGAACTACGACTATCTGTCCGTCGCCCAGCTCCTGTTCTTAATCTGTCTCGTTCGCGTCATCCTATACCGATTCGGATTAATGAACGAGCAGCTGCAGCAATTCAATCTGGCTTTGGAGACGAGCGTCCAAGCCCGTACGGAAGAGCTGATAGAGAGGGAAGCGCAGCTTCGCGACGCCAACGTCCGGCTCGCCGGCACGATGAGGAGCACGGCGGAATCGATCGCCTCCTCCATCGTGCTGGAGGAGCGGCATTCCTTAACCGGGGCGATCCACGACACGATCGGCCATTCCCTGACGGCGACGCTGGTTCAGTTGGAGGCGGCCAAGCGGCTCCTTCCCCGCAATCCGGAGCTTTCTCTTGAGAAGCTGGACGCCTCTCAGAATCTGGTCAGAAGAGGGCTCGAGGAGATCCGCAATTCCGTCCGCTTGCTGCGGGACAACTCCTCGCATTACGATCTGGACGCCGCCATTCGGGAGCTGGTCGAGGAGACCGGGAGGGCGACGGGGGCTACGATCGAATGCCGGGTCTCTCCCCTTCCGGATACGCTCTCGACCTTGCAGAAGAGAGTGATCTTCCAGGCGCTGCAGGAAGGATTGACGAACGGACTGAGACACGGAGACAGCCGCCGTTTCGATTTCTCGCTGGAAGCCGGGGCCTCGAGCCTGCACTTCCGGCTGACCAGCGACGGAAGAACGTACACCCCTTCCGAATTCGGCTTCGGTCTGAAGGCCATGTCCGAGAGAATCGCCGAGCTCGGCGGGATCATGGAGATCGCTCCCGGCAGCCCGGGCTGCGTCTTGACCTTATCTCTGCCGTTCTCCCGTTCGACAGAGCTCGGGAAAGGAGCGGGACAAGCTGAGCTATCTTAAAATCCATCTCCCTCTCCTTCGGACGCTGCTGCTCCTGATCGGCCTGCTTATCGGACTGGGGCTAAGTCTGTCCGCATTTCAGCGGGATCACGAGCTGGTATTCACACTGCGGGGTGAGAGCTGGTCCATGGCGCCCGCCTCTTCCTTCGGGGAGACAAGCCCCCCGGAATCGGGCTGGCAGCCTTTCCAACCGAAGATGATCCAGGACGAGCAGGCGTACTGGATTCGAATTCCGCTTCCGGATGTCCAGTTGGACAACCCCAATCTGCAAATTCGCAATTTCGCAAATATGAAGGTGTACGATCAAGGGAAAGTTCGGGACGAATACGTGCAATCGGAAGCCGACAAACGGACGAAGAACGGGTTTAGCTGGAGATTCGTTCCGCTTCCTGCTCCCCTGTCCGACGAAGTGTTCACGCTCGTCGTCTACTCCAAGCATTTTCCGGTAGAGAGCCGGATTTTATTGGGCGACAGAGCGGATCTCGTCGACAGAATTTTTCGCCAGGATATCGACAATCTGATTCTCGGCTCTCTCCTGCTGTTCAGCAGCCTGATCGGCGTAGGGTTATATGCGAGCCAGAGAGACTCTCTGTACCTCTACTTCGCACTGCTTGCGTTCTCCGGCGGTTACGGAACGCTCGTCTGCAACCATCTGTTCATGCTCCTCTGGGGCAGTCCGCTGCCCGGCCACTTTCAGGACGGGTTCCTGCCTTTCGGGGCATACGCATTTGCGGGCGCGCTATCACGGCTGTATCCGGAGCTTGCCGTTCGAACGCTTCGCGTCTTTAAGGGACTGCTTCTAGCCTATGCGTCGTTGACGTTCCTGTGCGGGCTGCTGCGCTTCGATCTCTACGTGCAGGCGATCGTCGGATTCGCCCCGCTGTTTCTGGCGATCCTGGGAGTCGCATATTGGGTAATGAGAGCCGCCTACCGAGCGAGGCGGGATGCGGAATCGGTCTGGATTCTCGCCGGCTTCCTGTCTCTGATGACGATCGCTGCGATTCATATGTACCGGTTCTCATTCTTCGCGTACTTGCCGGAAGAAGTAAAATCCCTTCTTCGGTGGATGAACCGGCTGCCCGTCGATTTGCTGTTCTGGGGGCTGTTCGCCTTCGTCGTCTGCCTGATTCGCGTGATCGTGCATCGATATACGGCCATGCACCGCCAATTAACCGAATTCAACCGGTCGCTGGAGCATGCCGTTCAGACCCGAACGGCGCAGCTGAGGGAGCGCAAGGAGCAGCTGGAATCGGCGCATGAAAGTCTGGGGGCGTCGCTGCGGGAGCAGGCGGAGGCGCTGGCGGAGGCGATGAGACTGGAGGAACGGCATCGGATCACGGGCAGCATACACGATACGGTCGGACATACGCTCAGCGCTACGATTATCCAGCTCGAAGCGGCCAAGCGGCTGATCAGCCATGATCATTCGCTCGCGGAGGAGAAGCTCGGAGCGGCGCAAGGCCTGGTTCGCACCGGTCTGGAGGATATCCGCCGCGCCGTCCGCATGCTGAGGGAGGACGACTCCTTCTACGATCTGGCCGGCTCGCTCGGCGCGCTGTTCAGAGACGCGGAACAGAGCGGCGGCTGCGTCTTCCGGTACGAGCCTCTCTCCCTTCCGACCGACCTGGGAACCGTGCAGAAGCGGGTCGTATTCCAGATGCTTCAGCAGGGCATTCATCTCGGAACGAAAAGGAGCGCAGACCGTCCTTGCGAATTCCGTCTCGACATGCAATCGGACGACGAATCGATCCGCATCCGCTTTGTCCACCTGAACGCTCCGAAGCCTCCCGGCGCCGAACTGGAATTCGGCTTGAACACGGTTGCGGAAAGGGCGGCCACGATCGGCGGGCAACTGTCGGGAGAGAACGATTCGGACGGCTTTGCGCTGAAGCTGACGCTGCCTCTCCGTTCACACGATTCCTTCGCCATGCATACACTGGGATGACAATTGCCCATCCAGGCAAGGGGGAATGCGAATGAACGGGCAAACTTTAATGCTCCCGATCCGCACGAGAACGTTTACCGCGAACAACGTCAAGGTCCATGTGCCGTATGTAAACGGCGGCACGACGGCGGCGGCTCAGGAGAAAATGAACGGCGAGATCGCGGCGGCGACGCAGCGTCTCATGAAGGATCAAGGCTTTCCCGGCGAAGACATCCGGCAGATGGACGGCACGTACGAGATCAAGACGAACGAGAGAGGCGTGCTCAGCCTCTCCCTTCTCAACTATACGTTCACGGGGGGCGCGCACGGGAACACTCTGCAGCGTTCGCTGACGTTCGACGCCGACACCGGCCGAAGCTACAAGCTGGGGGAGCTGTTCAAGCCCAACGTCGACTATAAGGCGCGGATCAATCGAATCATCGAAGCGCAGATCCAATCGAGGCGGCTCCCCTTGCTCGATTCCTACCCGGGAATCGGCGACGATCAGGAATACTATATCGCCGACAAGGCGCTGGTCGTCTACTTCCCCTTATACGAACTTGTCCCTTACGCCTGGGGCTTCCCCTATTTCCCGATCTCCGTCTACGAGATCCAGGACATCATCGACGAAGACGGCCCCTTGGGCGCCATGATGTATTGAGGGCAGTCATGACTTGCTCGCATTGAACAATGGCGACAAGGAGGGCAGCTGCCCCCTTATCGCCATTGCCTCTTTCGTGTCTGCTTCCGCTACCATTTTCCCGCATCGATCTCCGAAGGCTTCAGACCCGCCCATATATTCGGCACTTCCACCGTCTCCGGATGCTCGAACACGAGAAAGGCGGTCGGCAGGTATCGCTCTCCCGAAGAGGAGGACGGCTTGTTGACGATCTCGCCGCCCTCTTGGACCAGCACCGTAGACGAGCCTCCGTCCAGGTTAGCCGCGATCACCGCGCCGTGCTCCAGCAAAATCTCCTGGGCGTCGTACAGCGTGGCGCCGATGCTGTATCCCGGCTGCCGGCCGTCAATAATCAGGAACAGCAGCGCGCCGTCTTCGCGCTGGCCCATCACCGTGCGCGGCGCGACTCCCCATCCTTGGGAGCGATTGGGGATTAGCCCCTTGCCGTTCACGATAATTCGGGGCGAGAAGCTGACCGCCTCCGAGATTCCCAGCTCCATCAGCTCGTCGATCGTATATTTGCCGGCTAGCATTTTACCGTTCTTGTCGATGCCGACGATCTGAACGCTCTTCGCGCTGCCCAAGCCGTTGTAATAGATTTGCCCCTGGCTAATGACGAGTCCGATCGGCTTAAACCCGTTGCCTCTCCAGTTCGGATCGGCGAAGCCCCCCGCATTCACGCCGGCGACCGCTCCCGTCCGCTTGACCATGCTGGACACCTTCTCGCCCCGGCCCGTCTTGTGAGGCACGACCAGTCGGACTTTTTTCGGATCCCGCACCGTCAGCAGATAGCCGCGATACCCTTCGCCGTCGACCTCCTCCACGGCAATCAGCTCCTCGGGCGCCTGTTCCTCCGCCGCGGAATCGTCCTCCGCCTCGGTCGGAATCGTGTGCGTGTCGCGCTCCTCGCCCATTTCCTCGAACTGCTTCATATAGCTTGCGACCCGATCTCGAAGCGCGTTCTCTCCGATAATATACTTCGCCCATTCTCTGTGCTGGGTCGTGATGAGCGAATCGGCCAGCATATACCGGTAGACGTTGCCCGACGGCGTGAGATAAAACCAGCCCGCGAATAAAATAACGGATAGACACCCCGTAACGAATACGAATTTGTATAAGCTCCATAAGAACGACCGCTTTCTTCTGACCGTCTTACCGCTTCGGTTCGGCGCCGACTTCTGCACGTTCCGGCCGTTCGCGGATAACGAAGACGCCTTGGAGGCTCTCGGCGGCAATGGCTGCACAGGCGTCCACGCTCCTTGTTCTCTAATGTCGTACTCCTTTTATACGAGATTAAGAGCCCGGTTGTTGCTGATCCTGAGAGGATTCGTACAACGTCTCCTCGATTTGTAGGGTATAATGAAGGGGAAAAATGTTACAACTCAGGAGGAACGAACCTTGACCGCCAACGCATCCTATTCCCTTCGCACCTATAACGACGGCTTTCCGCTCTACGAGCTGAGGGAGCCGGGCACCGATTCGTCGTTCGTCGTCTGCCCCGAGCGGGGCGGCATTGTCACAAGCTGCCGCCTTCATGGCCAGGAGCTGTTCTATTTGGACCGGGAGACGTTCCTGAATCCGCAGGCGAACATCCGGGGAGGCAATCCCGTGCTGTTCCCGATCGCGGGCCAGCTCGTGAACGGAGAATACGAGTGGAACGGCAGAACCTATCGGATGAAAAATCACGGCGTAGCGCGCACGTCTGCCTGGGAGGTCGCGAAGACCGAGACGGATAACGAAGCATCCATTACGTTGTCGCTGCGCAGCAACGAGGACACCCGGGCCGAGTATCCGTTCGAGTTTGAGCTGCTCTTTACTTATCGTCTGCAAAACGGCGTCCTGACGATCGATCAGACCTACCGCAACCTGTCGGAGGAGCCGATGCCGATGGTGGCCGGCTTTCACCCTTACTTCGCAACGGAAAGCAAAAATCTGACCTACCGCACGGACGCGACGCGCATGTACGACTATAACGACAAGCAGGAGAAGCCGTTCGACGGCTATCTGAAGCTGGAGGGCATGGTCGAATCGGCCGCGCTGCTGAACGCGGACAAACCGGAAATCTCCTTCCCGCTGTCCGGGGGCCGGAGCGTCCGCCTGAGCTACAGCGAGCCGTTCCGCTACATCGTCCTATGGTCGGTGGAAGGCAAGCCGTTCGTCTGCGTGGAGCCTTGGACTGCGCTCAACGAAGCTTTGAACAACAAGAAAGAGCTGCTCATGGTCGACCCGGGACAGTCGCTGGCTCTGAGTCTGAGCTTCGAGCTAAGAGACTGACCGCAGGGCAAGCGGCGGACAGCGTCAAGAAGAGGCTGGCTCGAAGGTGGTTCTTACTACGGCAGATCCCCGCTTGAGCAGGTTAGGGCAAGACGAAGCCACCCGACTTGTTCTATGTGAATGCACAAAATAAGCCCTCCGGCGAATGTGTGCAAAAAATCGTACTGCTCAAGAAGGCGGCAATCGATCAAAAGCCAGAAATGGCGGTGCAGGCCCCCCTGCACCGCCATTTCTCTATTCTTGCCGCATTCCTTCAAGCGAGCTGTCTCCTCAAGCGAGCAGGCCTGCTCTGGGTACAGCCTCATCTTCCTATACTAAGCTTACGCCATAGACTCGTTGAGCAGACTGTCCAACTGCCGGATCGATTCCGACAGATCGTCAGGGGCGTGCTCTTTCAACAGGGCCAGCATTCCCCTCACGAGCAAGCGATGGCCGGCCGCCGGCTTCTCGACGAACTCCTTCAGCAGCGTCAGCGCATCGATCAAGTCTCGCTGCACGTCCTCCGGACGGCCGGCGGCGGATTCGGCGATTCGACTCTCCACCGCCTGCAGAAGACGCAGTTCCTCGGTAACGACTCCCTCCGTCATTCCCGCCAGGCTGCGCAGCCTGGGCAGATCCGGAGGGGGGAGAATCGGCGCTTCTCCCGAGCGAAACAGCCCGTTCATGATATCGTCAAGGCGGCGAATGAGAAAACGGCTGAGCTTTCTCTCGTCGAATACCCGCCCCTCGAACAACAGCATCTCGAAATATTGCGCCCCGATTCCCGACAGAATCGCCGCTCCGTCCGCGAGATAGTCGCCGGCCTGATCGCCGTAGATCGCTCTCAGGTGGGACACGTTCCAGAGCTGTAATCTGGCCCGAAGGTACCCCATCATTTTCTGGATTTGCGGCTTCAGCCCGGTTAACGGCTCCTGAATCAGCATTTTCATGAAGTCCAGATGCTCGTGAATAAACCGATACTGCCGTTCGGTCTGCAGCACCAGCTTCTCCCGGGGAGGAAGCACCGCTTCCTCCGGCAGCTCCCCCATCTCCGCGAACAGCATTTCACCGTAATACTCGAGGACGGACACGAGAAGATCGTCCTTGGACTTGAAGTAGAAGTAGATTGACCCTTTGGCCATGCCTAATTCGTCGACGATTTCCTGAATCGATGTCGCGTTGAAGCCTTTGCGCGCGAAACAACGAATGGCGGCTTCGAGAATCAGCTTTTTTTTATCCTGCATGGCTGTTCAACCCTTCTTTCCAGACGACTGCCCTCATGACACGCTTGCGTTTTTCGGTTTTCTTCTCATCTTCATCAGCAGCTCGTAAATAATCGGGACGATGAGAAGCGTCAGCAGCGTGGAGCTGATCAGACCGCCGATTACGGTCACGCCAAGCCCTTTGGAAATAATGCCTGCGCTCTCGAAGCCGAATGCGAGCGGCAGCAGGGCGCCGATCGTTGCCAGCGCGGTCATCAGAATCGGACGCAGACGGGTGCCGCCCGCCTCTATCAAGGCTTCCCGAGTGGACAGCCCCTCCTGCTCCTTGTGAATGACGCGGTCGATGAGCACGATCGCGTTCGTGACGACGATGCCGATCAGCATCAGAGCCCCCATCAGAGCCGATACGCTCAGCGTTTCGCCCGTCAAGAACAGGGCCACCAAGCCGCCGATAATCGCGAACGGCAGGGAGAACATAATCGCGAACGGCGCCAGACCGCCGCCGAACGTAAGCACGAGCGCCAGATAGACAATCGCGATCGCGGCCAGCATAGCCAGCCCCAGCTGCGTAAACGTTTCGTTGATCTGCTCGGTCACGCCTCCGAACTGCACCTCGACGCCGGAAGGCAGCTCCAGCTCGTCGACCTTCGCCTGAAGGTCGCTCGACACCTTGGCCACGTCGGACTTGGTGATGTTCCCGGTGACGTTAACGACCATTTTGCCGTTCTGTCTCGTGATCGAGTTCGGCGAAGTGCCTTCCTCGACTTGAGCCACCTCGCGGATCGGCACTTCGAACCCGAGCGGCGAGCGCAGCTTCTTGTCCAGAATATCCTCCGCGCTCTTGTATTCGGCCTGTTCGACCGCTACGTACACGTTGTACCGCTTGCCGTCCTCCTCGATCTGGGTGAGAACGGGACGGGCGCGCTGCGGGCTAAGCTCCATGGCGATCTGTCCGGCCACCAGGCCGTACTGGCTGAGCTTCTCCTGATCGGCGACGAACGTGTACTGCTCGTACGTCTTGGACAGGCTGGTTTTCACTTTCTCGAAGGAATCGTCCGCCTCCATCAAGGCGGCGATCTGGTAGGCGACCGGAGCGATCTGGTCCAGCGAATCGCCGAAGACGCTCAGGCTGAACTGGCTTCCGCCAAATCCGCCCGTCTGATCCATCTCCGCCCATTCCCCGGTCGGAACGGCCTGGCGGAGCTCCTCCAGAAGCGCATCCTTCTTGTCGGCGAAGTCCTTCGTCTTGCTGTCGTACTGCAGGAAGAACAGGCCCGACTTGGACGGCCCCGGCTGCAGCGGATTTTCTCCGCCGACCGAATATTGCACGCTAGTAATATCGGCTTGATCCATAATGATCTTCTCGGCGACGAGCGCCTTCGCCTCGACGTCTTCCATGCGATCCCCGGGATCGGGACTATACGTCACCATGGCGAACTTCTCCTCCTGCTCCGGCAGGAAGCTGGCGCCGATCAGAGGGATGAGGAACAAGCTTCCGACGAGCAGCCCGAACGAAATGACAAGCGTTAGAACCTTATGATTCAAGGCGGCGTTCAAGAGGCGGCGATAGCCTCCGGCCAGCTTTCCGGCGTTCTCCTCGTGATCGTGGCCTTTGCCTTCTTTCACGCCGTTCTTGAACATCTGATGAGCCAGCATCGGCACGACCGTAATCGCCACAAGCAGCGACGCCGCCAGCGCGAATACGATCGTCAGGGCGAACGGAAGGAAGATCTGTCCGACCATGCCGCTGACGAGTCCAAGCGGCAGGAATACGGCGATCGTAACGATCGTCGACGACAGAATCGGCATGAACATCTCCCGGGTCGCGTCCTTGATCAGTTCGCTGCCTTTCAGCTTCTCGCCCTTAAGCGACATCCGCCGGTAAATATTCTCGATAACGACGATCGAGTCGTCGACGACCCGGCCGATGGCGACGGTCATCGCCCCGAGCGTCATAATGTTCAGGGTGATATCGAACTGCTTCAGGAATAGCAACGCGATAATCAGCGACAACGGTATCGATACGATGGAAATCAGCGTCGTACGGATGTTTCTCAGGAACAGCAGAATGACAACGACGGCGAACAGGGCGCCGAACAGAGCCTTGCTGAGCATCGTCTCGACGGACTCTTCGATCGGCTTGCCCTGGTCGAGCATCACGTCGAGCTTGAGGTCGCCGAAACGCTCCTTCAGCTTGTCGGCTTCGGCCTTGACTCCGTTCACCACCTCGACCGTGTTCGCGTCGTTGGCCTTCACGATCTGGATGCCGATGGACTCCGCGCCGTTCGTGCGCGATATGGATTCGGCTTGACCCGTAATCTCAATGTCGGCCACCTCATCGAGCAGCACCGTAGGCAGCCCGAAGCTCGGCATCGGCGCTTCGTCCAGCGCCGCTCCGTCCTCCGGAGCCGCAGGAGCCTCGGGAGTCTCCCCTCCGGGAACGGCTTGTCCGCCCCCGCCTGGCGCCCCGGCGCCCGCCGCGCCTGCACCTGGCGCGCCCGCGCCCGGCGCTGCCGGAACGACCGGAATCGCGACCTTCTTCAGATCGTCGATCGTCGTAATCCGGCCGTCGACGACTACGGTCTTCTGCGTCTGATCGAACTGGAACAGCCCTAACGGCGCCTTCAGCGCCGAGCCTTGCACGATGCCCTTGATCGTGTCTTCCGTCAGGCCCAGCTCGGCGAGCTTCGCCTGGTCGAACTTCAGCGTCACTTCCTGCACGTATTGGCCGGCAATCTGCACGGAGGCGACTCCAGGGACGCCTTCCAGCGCAGGCTGCACTTCCTCCGCCACGATGCGGGTCAGCTCTTCGAGGCTGCCGTGTCCCGACGCGCTTAAGGAGATGACCGGGAAGGAATTGATCGAGAACTTGGAGATGCTCGGCGCCTGTACGCCTTCCGGCAGCCGCACGTCGCCGGCGGCTTCTCTAAGCTGAGCGACCGCCTGGTCCATGTCCTGTCCGAAGTCGAACTCGACGAAGATCGAAGAGACGTTCTCCATCGAAGTCGAGGTTACGTTTTTGACGCCTTCCGAATTTATGAGTCTTTTTTCGAGCGGTTCCGTAATATCTTGTACGACCGTATCCGGAGCTGCCCCCGGAGCTACCGTCGTCACGCTAAGGAAGGGCAGACTCAAGTTCGGCAGACTTTCTTGCTTCATCGTCATGCCGGAATACAAACCCGCTGCTACGACGATAATCGTTATTAGCCATAATGCGAATTTGTTCTTTAACGAAAATCCGATGATACTTTTCATAGGTCTCTTCCTCCTCCAATCTCTCTGCCCCAAATCTTATCGAACGATCGGTCAAAAGTCAAATGACAAACCCAATATTACCCTGTCATATCAATGAAATCAAAACCGAACAATCGGTCAGTTTTCAGCGACGACAGGGCTTATTAAACACGCGTTCGAAAGACAATCAACCAAGCAAAAACGCCTTCGGCGTCCTCTAGACGCAGAATCGCGTTTTTGTCGGAGGGGATTCAGAGAAGGATAGCGAATTTGATACTTCTGAATACGAAGAAAGGGGCCTCGGCCCGCAAGCCCGACGGCGGGCTTAACGGCCAAGACCCCTCTTTCCTTTCGCCTGCTCTGCGGCGCTTTGGCGATATTCCAGCGGCGAGACGCCGACCGTCTCCCGGAACACCCGATTGAAATGCTTCGTATTGTCGAAGCCGGCCCGCTCGCCGATCTCCATCACCTTCAACTCCGTTTGCTCGAGCAGCTCTTTGGCTTTCGCGATTCTCAGGTTTTTCAGATACTGAACGAAGCTGACGCCGACGAACTCCTTGAACGCTTGGCTGAAGTAGGAATAATTCAAGGAGACGTGGTTGGATACCATCGCCATGTTGAGATTTTTGGCGTAGTTGGCATGTATGTAATCCAGAGCGCGGTCCATATCCCTCCGGTCGACGTGGACCGATCGAAGGTGGCGCACATAGTCGTTCAGCCCGAGAAGCAAATTTTGCACGCAGTGGATGTAATCCTGGATATCGGTAAAATTGTACAAGCTTCCGGCCAACTTATACATCTTAATAATCTCTACCGAAGCTTCCCCGTAAGTATGGAACACCTGGTCGAAGATCGATTCGTTCAGCAGCCTCCCCACTTCCTCGAAGTAGCGGATGTCCGCGCGGGCGATCGCGTCCGCCGCGAACAGCTCTTGAAGCAGCGCCTTCATCTCCGGGACCCTGTCGGTTCCCATCATGTTCGCCAGTCGCGCGACCGTGCCCGCCGGCACGGGATAGTCCCGCTCCCGACCGTCCAGCCGGTCGTGCCGGATCAGCGCGCCGTCCGATCGGCCGAGCAGCAGCCGATACTTGAGCGCATGCCGCGCTTCCTCGTACTTGAGCTTGAGCTCGCCCAGTCCTGCTCCTCTGCCGCTCAGTCCGGCCGAGAACGTTCCGGGTCCGCCCGAACCCGAGAGCAGCTCCCGAACCATGCCGGTCAGCAGCTCTTCGCGACTGACGAGCGCCACCAGCCTCCCTTCCTTGTCCTCCAGCGCGAGGTTGGCCGCCTCTCTGCCGAAGGCGGCCAAATATTCCATGCCCTTGAGGACATGACGCTGATGGCCCGGCGCGTCCAGAATTCCGACGGAATACCCCGACTCGAACTCCTCCAGTCCGGCCTCCCGGGCCAGCGCCTCGACCTCCTGCGGAGCGAGCGCGGGCGCCGACCAGATGTGCCGAAGCGTATTGATTCGCATCCCGTAGCGGTATTTGTCCGTCTCCCCGAGGCGGTCGCGCAGCGCGTCCCGCTCCTCAAGCTCGGCGTCGGCTTTGCCGAGCACCGCAAACAGATCCTCGCGGACGATCGGCTTCAGCAAATATTCCTTGACCTTATGCTTGATCGCTTCCTTGGCGTATTGAAAGTCGTCGTAGCCGCTCAGAATCAGCAGCACCGGCGGCTGGCCCAGCTCCGCAAGCCGTCTGATCAGTTCAATCCCGTCCATGTGCGGCATGCGAATATCGGTCAGCAGAATATCCGCCGGCTCCCGGCCGTGCTCCTCCAGCGCTTGCCGCCCGTCGGCCGCGAGGCGGATCGAATACACGCCGGGACGCTCGCTTTCGATCATCTTCTTCAGCCCAAGCCGAATATTTCTCTCGTCATCGACGATCAGAAGCTTCCTCATGAGCCGTCAATCCTCCGTTCAGAATCAAGCATGGGACGCGAAGCGTCACCCGGGTGCAGACCCCGGGCTCGCTTTCGACCCTCAATCCGTATTCCCTGCCGAAATGCATCTGAATCCGACTGTGCACGTTGGGAAGTCCGATCCCGCTGCCCTTGCCCGCAGGATCGCCCGGCTCCTTAAGGGCGCCCCCCCGTTCGATGCGCTCGTTCAGCGCCGCGACCCGGTCCGGAGTCATCCCCGCTCCGTCGTCGGTCACGGTTATCAGCACGGCGTCGTCCTCCTGGTGCGCCCGAATCTCCACCGTCATCTCGTCGTCCCCCAAGGCGTGCTTGACCGCATTCTCGACGATCGGCTGCAGCGACATCTTCAACAGCTCGAGGTTCAGGAAGCTCTCCGGAACGTCCAGCGCCAGCCGGACCCGGTCGTCGAAGCGAATATTCGCGATGCTGACATAGTTGCCGATGTGGGCCAGCTCGTCGCCGAGACGAACGTATTCGCTCGTCCAGCGCATGTTATAGCGCATCATGCCGCCCAAGGAGGTGAGCGCGTTCGAGATTTCCCGCTGATCGTTGATTTCCGCCATCATCTTGATGTTCTCCAGCGTGTTGTACAGAAAGTGAGAGTCGATCTGGTTTTTCAGCGTCGCCAGCTCCGCCTCCTTGGCGGACGCCTGCTTGTTGACCGCATCCGCGATCAGCTCGTTGATCTTGCGCAGCATTTTGCGAAAGTGGTGGGCCAGATCGCCGACCTCGCCCCCGCCGCGTATATCGAGATCGAAGCCGAAGTCGCCCTGGCGAACTCTTTTCATCGAATCGGTGAGCACGTGAAGCTTATTGAGAATAATAGCGTTAAGATAGTAAGTCGCGAGCGCCAGGATGGCGAGCAGGACGACGTTGGCGAGAATAATCCGGTTGCGGGCGTCGTTAATTCCGTCATAGACGGGCTTGAGCGACGCAACCTTCAGCATGTAAGCCTCCAGCGGCCCGACATACGAATAGACCCCGAGGTAAGGCACGCCGCGCACGCTGAACTTGAAGCTTCCCTTCCCTTCGCGATTCGGCTCCAGCAGGGCGAACTCCTTTTTCAACGTCCCGTCGTCCACTCCGCCCAGCTCCAGAAACCGGTTGGCCGGGTTGCGAATCAGCTCTCCGTTCCGGTCGATGATCACCATCTGGGCTTGCTCGTCCTGCAGCAGGCTGAACGTATTCGGGAACGCGTTCGTGAGCAGCATGTCGATCTGCAGAATGCCGACGTGGGTGCCTTGCGGATACTGCAGCTCCCGGAACAGCGACAGCTTCGGCTGGAAATCCTCCTCCAGGCCGGGGCGGCTCTGAATCAGCTCCCGGGTGGATCGGCTGAAGATCCAGACGTCCTCTCTGTCCGATTCCATCACGGTGTCGTACCACGGATCCTGGCGAACGCGACCCTCATGATAGAGAATGGGCAGCATTTCGTTCGTCTCGGGATTGCTCGCGTAGATGCGGATCAGCTCGATGCTGGGGTTATTGTATTGAATGCGCACAATATTTTGCAGGCTGACGCGGTCCAGATCGATCAGATCCAGCGTGCTGAGCAGGTCGGGCTGCATCAGATACTGAACAACCTGCGTATCGACGAGCGCTCTCTCCGCCGCCCGCTTCATCGTCTCCATATTGTTCTTCAGGTTGAGCTGCTCGATCTCGAGCGAATATTCGTGGTTTTTCCCGAGCTCCTCCTCCGCATTGCCTGTCTGCCCTCTGAAAATGTACATCGAGATCAGCAGGCTCGGCAGAAGCATGATCAGAATGTAGGCGATCACCAATCTCTTCTGCAGAGTGAGCTGTTCCAGCCGAAACCGGACTCTCTCCAGCTTCCGCTTCCCGTAGCGCAGCATCATCGTCACATCACTTTCGCGGCATCGTGCGTCTATTCTACCACGAGCTGTCGCTTCCCCGTCCGGAAAATGTCCGAAAAACCCAGCGGCACTGGGTTTTTCGGACGTGCCTGCCGAGCTACTTCATGAACTCGGCGAGCTTCTTCACGTTCTCCTCGTATTTCGTCTGACGATAGGCCATCAGTTCGGCGAAGCCCGTCTTGTCGCGCTTGGCGATAAAGTCGTTGAACGTCTGGTCGAAGTCCGCTTCCGACTTGGCAAGCAGCAGCTTGGGCAGCACCTTGCCCCACTCCGTGGCGATTTTCTTGGCATTGATGCCTTCCTTGGACGTCGCCGGCGGATTGATCAGATCGTACTGCGAATAGCTCTCCGTTTTGCCCTTCGTCCAGTCCTCCAGCTGCTTAAACGGTTCGACCGAAGGCGGCTGCCACTGGAGCTGCATGTTCGTGTCCATCAGCATCCAGAACGTATGCGAGGCGCCGTATTCCTTGTCGAACGCCGAGCGGTCCGTATTAACCAGATGGAGCGCTTCCGGCTTGAATTGGTCCTTGCCGTCGATCGTATCGTACGTGACGCCCTTCTCGCCCAGATACATATCCTTCTGGCCTTCCTCGCTGATCAGGTAGCTGAGGAACTTGATGGCGCGCTCCTTATCCTTGACGTTCTTGGAGATGAGCGTTACCGTCCAGCCCGAGATGGCCGGACCGGGCAGCGTCGGCGCGTCCAGATTCGTGTTCGCCGGACCGTCTACCGCGATGTAGACGGAGTTCGGATCGTTGGCGTACAGCACGTTCTGCTGCGCCGCGAAGTCCGTGCGCTGATACAGCATCGAGAAATAGCGGCCCTGCGCGATCTTCTCCTCCATCTGCGCGCGCTTGTCGACGAAAACGTCCTTGGAGATCAGGCCTTCCTCATTCGCTTGGCGGAACGTCTTCAGCCAGCGGACGAACTCCGGATCGGTCAGACGGTCGTACAGCTTGCCGTCCTTCTCCCGGGGCAGCGCCAGGAAGCTGGACAGATAGGACGAATCCTGCCCGACGTCGAAGAACGAATAGTTGCCGTCTTCGTTAAATTCGTGGAAGCCGATCGGAATGAGCGGCTGGCCGTTCACTTCCGGGAATTTCTCCTTGGCCGCCTTCAGCGCGTTAATGAAGCCCTCCGGCGTCCGCATGTCCGGACTTCCGATCGCTTCGTACATGTCCTTGCGGACGACGAACGTCTGATTGGACGTGAACTCCGTGCCGAACTTCTGGAAATCGGCCGGAGAAGAGGAAGCGTTCGGATAGACGTACGTTTTGCCGTCCGGCTGAGCGTACCAGCTCAGCTTGGCTCCGTCGGCGACTTTGAAGAAGTACGGATCGTACTGTTCCGCCAGATCGGTCAGCGACTCTACGAGACCGCCTTCGACCATTTTCTTGACGCCTTCCTCCCACCAGCCGAGCGTAATGAAGTCGGGCAGCTGGTTCGCCGCGATCATCGCGTTCAGCTTCTCGTTCTCGTTGCCGGCGGGCACGATCAGGTTCAGATTGACGCCGGTCTTCTTCGTAATGTACTGCGACGTCGGGTCTACGCCCCACTTGTTCGGGAACCAGGCGAAGTTCAAATACCAGTCGAACGTAATCGGAGACGTGTCCGACTTCCAGCCCGGCTCGTCGTCCGCCGACGGCTCTTCGCTGCCCGTCGGGCTGGCGCTCGGCTCGGAAGGCGCGACGGAAGCGGGCGGACTGCTGCTCGCTCCTTCTTCTTGGTTGCCGCCGGCGCAAGCGACGAGCGTGATCATCAGCGCGGCGACGATCGATAAGACTAGCCACTTTTTCATGCTCATACCCCTTTAATAGAGTCATATAAAATTTCCCTTGCGGGAGAGTAAAACCGCTGCGAACGATCAGCCCTTGATCGAGCCGATCATCATCCCTTTGACGAAATACCGCTGCAGGAACGGGTAAGCGACCACGATCGGGAACGTCGTGATGACCATCGTCGCGAGCTTGATCGACTGGGAGGTCACGGTCCGGTTGATCGCCCCTCCGGTCGCGCCGACGATCTGATTCGAGCTCGATTGGGCGATGACCCGGTACAGGAACGTCTGGATCGGCTGCAGATCGGCTTTGTTCGTATAGAGCAGTCCGGTAAAATAGTCGTTCCATTGCCAGACGCCGTGAAACAGCGAGATCGTGGCGACGACGGGAAGCGATACCGGCAGCACGACGCGAACGAAGATCGAGAAGTCGTTGGCCCCGTCGATCTTGGCCGCCTCCTCCAGCCCCTCGGGAATCTCGCGGAAAAACGCCAGGAAGATGATCAGATCGAAAAAGCTGAACATGGCCGGATAGATGTACACGCCGAACGTGTCGAGCAAGCCCAGATCCCGCAGCCAGAGGTAGTTCGGAATGAGCGGCGCGCTGAAGAACAGCGTGATCGTGCCCATGATCATATACACGTTGCGGAAGATCAGTTCCTTGCGGGACAGCGCGTACGCCACCATCGCGGTGAAAAAAACGTGAATGACCGTGCCGATGAGCGTCTTGGCGACCGTAATGCCCATCGCCGTCATGATGCCGGCGTTCTCGAACACGGTGACGTAGTTTTCCAGGCTGAATTGTCGCGGAATCCAGTAAATCTGTCCGCCTGTCATCGCGTCCGTGCCGTCGTTGAACGAATTGACGAGCACGTACCATACCGGATACAAGGTCGCGAAGCAGATGATCAGCATCGCGATCACGTTCGCGTAGTCGAAGGCGATGTCCCCTCCGGTTCTTCGGTCTCTCGTCTTCATGCGCAAATCACCGCCTTGGCTAGAATAGGGACGATTGGTTCATCCGCTTCGTGAAGGAATTGGCGATCAGCAGCAGGATGAGCGCGATGACGCCCTTGACGAGCCCTACCGCGGCCGAGTAGGAGAACCGCCCTTGCTTGATGCCGATTTCGTAGACGTAAATGTCGATGACGCTGCTCATGCTCTCGTTCAGCTGGTTTTTCAAAACGAGAATCTGATCGAAGTTGGAGTTCAGAATGCCGCCGACCGCGAGGATGAACAGAATCGAGATCGTTCCCCTGATGCTCGGCAGCGTCACGAAGCGCATCCGCTGGAATCTCCCTGCGCCGTCGATCGTGGCCGCTTCGTACAGCTCGGGCGAGATGCCGGCGATCGCGGCGATGTAGATAATCGCCGACCAGCCGAATTCCTTCCAGATATCGGACGAGACGACGATCGCCCAGAAATATTTCGGCTCGCTCAGGTAGAAGATCGGCTCCTCCACGATGCCGAGCCTCATCAGCACGTCGTTCACGACGCCGACGTCCGACAGCCACGTGATCAGGATGCCGCCGAGAATGACCCAAGACAGAAAGTGGGGAAGATACGTGATCGTCTGCACGGTTCGGTTGAATCTAAGCGAGCGCAGCTCGTTCAGGAACAGCGCGAAAATAATCGGAATCGGGAAACCGATCGCCAGCTTCAGCAAGCTGATGCCGAGCGTGTTGCGTATGACCTGGAGCATCAATTCGTCCTCGAAGATCGCGCGGAAATGGTCGAATCCGACCCAGGGCGCGTTGGCGATCTCGCCGATGCCGATATATTCCTTGAACGCGATGACGATGCCGTACATCGGCCCGTAGTGGAACAGCAGCATCCAGGCGACGCCGAGCAGCGCCATGAGCTGCAGATAACGCTGGGCGTACAGCTTCGTCAGCAGATTCGTCCTTTTTCTGTTAGCTGGCTTCCTTAGCGGGACTCGCGATTCCGCGTTCGCCTCCATGACGGCCACATCTCCTCGCTTGCTTGTAAGCACTTTCAACAACGAGTATAATCGTTTCCCTTCCGGGGCATAAGGCTTCAAATTTCGTTCGAGGTTGCATTTTTTCGGGCGGCGGCGCGTCTTCTGGCCGGAATGCGCAGCTGGACGGTCGTGCCGACGCCTCGTCCGCTGAAGATCGAGACGCCGTAGGCCGCGCCGTACTGGAGCTTGATCCGCTGATCGATATTCCGGATGCCGAAGCCGGTCTCGCTCTCGCTTTCGCTTGCCGGATGGAGAATGTCGCGGATTTTCCATCGCGGCATTCCCAGCCCGTCGTCGATGATGCTGTAGCGGATCTCCTCTCCCTCCTTGCGGACGGAGACGCGAATATGGATGCGATCGCCCGACCACGCATGCTTGAGCGCGTTCTCGATGAACGGCTGGACAATGATTTTGATCGTTTCATAAGGCCACACGGACACGTCGACATCGAACAGCACCTGCAGACGGTCGCCGTACTTGACCTTCTGGATATCCAAATACGCATTCGACTGCTCGATCTCGGAGACGATCGGGATGAGCGTGCGGCCGGAGTTCAGCGTCAGCCGGTAGAACCTCCCGAGCTGAACGACCATCCGCTGCAGCTTCTCGTTCTCGCCGAACTTGGCCAGCCGGTTGATCGACGACAGCGTGTTGTACAGAAAATGGGGGTTGATCTGCGTCTGCAGCATCTCCAGCTCCGCTTCCTTTCTCTGCAGCTGGGTCAAATACACTTTATGGATCAGCGAGCCGACGTCCTCGCCCATCCCGTTCAAGGCCGTCGCGATCTGGGAAAACTCGTCCTTCCCCTTATAGGAGATGCGCTTGTGCAGATCCCCTTCGCGGAACGCGTTCAGCACCGAGACGAACTTCGTAATCCTCTTGGAAAAGTAACGGGAAATGAACGCGCCAGCGAACGTAAACAGAAAGAAGCACAGCACGCAGATGCCGACGATAAACGCCGTCGCCTTCTTCGCCTCCTGCGCGATAATCGTCATCGGCACGCGCGCCACGATCGTCCAGCCCTGGCCCGGCATCTCCTCCTCGATCGTGACGTACCGGCCGCCCCCCTCGTCGGCCCAGTCCCAAGACGCCTCGGAGTCGCCCGAAGCATGCAGCGTCTTGCCGGCGGCATCCTTCACCAGCAGGCCGCTTCCTTCCCCGAGCTTCTCGTCGTTTACGCTCTCGAACAGCTCCTGCAAGGCGACGCTGAACCGCATCATTCCCAGCTCCTCCGGCTTCAGCGGGTCGGCGGTGTCGACGAGGCGCCGAATGAGCGAGATTCTCCCCTCCTCGGCGTCCTCCTCCACCTGCATCCAGGCCGTCGTGACGCCGTACTGCTCTTCCGGGAATTCCGCATACCAGCTCTTGTCCCGAATCCGTTTCATATGATAGATGTTGTACGTCTGCTCCGGATACACCTCGTTCACCGTCTCGTTGTGCACGTACAGGCTCAGACGCTGATTGAACCCGACCGATCTGGACGCGCTCTCCAGCTTCGGGATAATCATCTGCCGCATCCGATAATCGTTCGCCCGGCCGGACTCCCGCGCGCGCAGGTTCTGCACGAGATTGTAGTCGTCGTAGAGCATGGAAGAAATCCGGGTCAGATCGTCGGCCTTGTAGGCGACGTTCTCCCGGATTTGCAGCACCGTGCTCTGGATATGGGTTCGAGTCTGCTGGCGCATCGAAGAATCGTACATCGAATGGGACACATACCCGTTCATCGACACCAGAATGACGGTGAAGATCATATAAGACAGCATAAGCTTGTATCCGATCGGGATATAGCCAAGCCTCTTTCTCGTCCCCGGAACGCTCACGGCCGCTTCCTCCTTTACTGCACTCTCTTCCGGTATTCGAGCGGCGTCATTCCGAACTTGTCCTTGAACTGCCTGCTGAAGTACGGCAAATAGCGGTAGCCCACCTGGTCGGCCACCTCGTAGATTTTCATGCCCGGCTCCTTCAGCAGCTCGCAGGCCCGCTCCATCCTCAGCTGGACGAGCAGCTCGTTAAACGTATGTCCGGACTTCTCCTTGACCAAGAAGCCGAAATAGCTCGGCGAGAAAGGAAAATGCTTCGCGAAGTCCTTCAGCGTAATGTTCTCGCTCATCCGCTCCTTGATCCTCTCAATGACGCTGCGGATAAACTTGCCGTTGGCCGAGTTGTTCTTCTTGTGCAGCTTCTCCGATATTTCATAGATGCGATGAACGAACCAGGAGCGGATGTCGCCGGCGGTCTCGAACTGCAGCAGCACGTCCAGATTGTGCAGCTCGATGTCGAGCAGCTCGAACAGATTCTCGTTGACGAGGCTTAGCCGCTGCTCGAGATTCCAGATCATATAGTTGGACAGATTTTGCACCGTGAACTTGGAGCGCAGACCGGCAAGCGATTGGAACAGATTCTCGAACTCGTCGTAGATCCGCACCAGATCGTAATCCAGCATCGCCTGGAACAGCGCGGCCATACGCGAATCGAGCGTCCTCGCGTCCAGCATCTCCGGCTCGCGCCGCGCCTCCTCGTATTTGATAACCGTTCCTTTGCCGAGGAACATTTTCCCCTCCACCGCTTCGATCGCCTGCTGGTAGGACGAATGAAGCCGGGCCAACGCGTAGACGGGCTCGCCCGCGCCGGTCGTCACCGTGATCGGCAGCCGCCTTCCGATCGCTTCGTACAGCGAACGGACGACTCTGTCGAAGCTTCTGGCCTCCAGCACGAGCGCAATTCGGGTCGTGCTCAGCTTGCAGTACGGCACGCTGCCCTCCCCTTCAAGCCCGGCGCTGACCTGCTCCAGCAGCAGGCGGGACATCTCCAGCTGAGCGTTCGGCGACTCCGCGTATTCCCATGCCAGCTTATCCATCTCCATGACGGCTACGCGAGTGGGCCAAGCCAGCTTGTTCAGCCCGTAGGCGGCCAGCTGCTGGGGCCAATCGGCGGCGCCTCCTCCGGTATCCCCTTCGAACAGGCGAACGAGCAGGTTGCTCTTGGCGATCGGAATCATCCGCCGGTAGGACTCCTCGACCTCCCGCTGCTTGGCCGCCTCCTCCAGATCCTGCCTGACCTTCTTCAGAGTCGAGACCAGCTCGGCGTCCTCCATCGGCTTCAGCACATAGTTGTAGGCCTTCATCGATAAGGCTTGCTGCACATAGCTGAATTCCTGGTAGCCGCTCACGAAGATGACCCGCAGCCCCGGCCGCCGCTCCAGCGCCGCCCTGGCCAATTCCAGCCCCGACATATACGGCATGTTGACATCGCTCACGAGAATGTCGATCGGGCGGCTCTCGATCATCTCCTTGGCGGACAGGGCGTTGTTGGCCGCTCCGGCCACCTCCATCCCCAGCTCCTCCCAAGGGATGAACCTCCGCATTCCTTCGAGATCCAGCTCCTCGTCGTCTACCAGCAGAACCTGATACATTCGGGCCGCCCCCTTTTTTTTACATTCCCTTCCCTTTGACGCTCCTTCCCTTCTCCCCCGCCCTACTCCTTCTCGAGCTTCTGCACGTTCGAATGCCATTTTTCCGTGATGTAGTCCAAGTAAATCTGAAATCCGACCGCCATCGACTCCTCGTGGGCGTCGTCGAGAATTTTCTCCACCTCTCCGTCCGACAGGCCGAACACGGCGTCCGCGCGAGCCTTAAGCCAGATTTCCTTGATTCTCCGCTGAATTGCTCCCTCGTCCGTATCGGGCATCGGATGGAGATTGATGAAGGGCGTCGCGTCCCCTTGGGACTTCCACGTTATCTTATCCTGCCAGTAGGTCGCCCAGTTGCGCTTCTCCTCCGGCAGAGACTGCTCGAACTCGATCTTCGTCCTGTCGAGGTAAGTCGTATTGCCCGCCCAGATCATATCGCCGGAGACGGACTGGATGAGGGCGAGCCCTTCCGGATCCTCGCTGTATTTGGCGGTAAAATTGGGGGTTATGCCGTCCTCCCGGAAGCCGTCCCAATAGCCGTCCGGCCCCGGCGGCCCCCACATCTGAACGGACGACCCTTCGGGTCCCGTCATCCAATCGAGCATCGCGAAGATCGCCTCCGGATCGCTCGCGCTCGTCGTAATGGCGGATACGTTCCATCCGAGCAGGTTGTAAGTTCCCGGATAGATTCTGCTTCTGTCCAGACCGCTGCGGTAAATCGGTTCAACGAAGAAATAGCCGTCGCCTGGATTGCGGCGGGAAAGCTCCGCATGAGCCGGCATCGCCAGCTTCACCGGATCGGCGCCGGCGAACACGGCCACGCGCCCGCTCATCAGCTTCTCGGCAATCTGCTCCTCCGTCTGGGTGAACGCGTCCTGCGTCATCAACCCTTCCCTCATCAGCCTCGCGACGTATTTGGCCGATTCTCGAAAGCCCTCGTCCTTATAAATCGACGTCATCCTGTCTCCGGTTACGACGGCATAATACCGGGTAAAGCTGAAGTTGTCCTCCTTGAAGGCGGAGAACAGCTGATCGATGCCCTGCCCCTCCTTGGCCAGCCCCGTCTCGAAGGGCACGACGCTCGGATACCGCTCCTTTACTTGCCGCAAATACAGGTACAAATCGTCCGTCGTCTCCAGCCTCGGCGAACCCAGCTCCCTGTAGATTTTCTTGTTGACCACATAGCCGGCGTTCCCGTAAGGACGGTCCGTATAATAGTTCGGAAAATAATAAATGCTGCCGTCCGGAGAACGCAGCAGGTTCAGAATTTTCGGGCCCGCCCACGTCCGCAAATTCGGATATTTCTCGATATATTCGTCCAGCGGCACAAGCAGTCCGGCCTGCCGGAGCCGCTCCAGGTCGGCGTCTCTCTGCCCCCAGATCAGATCGGGCAGCTTCCGGCTCGCGATCATCTTCTGCAGCTTCTGGGTGCCGTTCCCTTCCGCTCCGATCGCCGTAACCTGAATCTTCTTATTCTCCTGAATCCATCTCGAGGACGGATCGTCCCCCCACTTCGGCATGTTGTAATAGCTGTAATGCGCGTAGAAAGTAACGTGCAGAGGCTCCGCTCCAAGCGGATACAAGGCGTCCCGGGACCGCTCGACCGCCGGCGGGTCGGCGTGCGGGGACGCGTCGAAGTCTGGCGGCGGTACGGGCATAAGCCGCATCTCGCATGCCGCCAGCAGCAGAGCGAGCGCCGCCGCCGAACTCCGAACGAATCGCCTTCCGGCCTTCATTCCGTCAACCCCTCCCTGTCCGCATCTGCCCCGGGGAAGCCGTCGCTCCTCCCGAATGCTTCCGGTACGTTAAGAATAACAGAAGCAGAGATAGCCCCGAGGGATGAAAATCTCTCCTCGGGGGAACCTCTTCTCTACTGCCGGGCCGTTACACCGGCCGCCGGTTTACTGGACGCCAAGAATTCTCTTGTTCTCCAGCCATCTTTCCGTTCTCCAGTCGAGCAGCTTCTGATAGCCGAACTTCTGCGCTTTCTCTTCGGCCGCGTCGAGAATGCGGTCGACGTCCGCGTCGCTCTTGGCCGTGGCCGTCTCGGAGAGCACCTGCAGGAACAGGTCCACCGAGCTTTGCCGGATATCCCCAAGCTCTCCGTCGGCCGGCGGCTCCAGATTGTTCCGGAATTCCGTGATGTCGTTGGAGGACGGCCAGGTCACCTCCCGCTGCCAGCGCGCGGCCCAGTTTTGCTGCTCGGGCGGCTGCGTATCCTCGTACTTCGCCTTCGCTTTGTCGATGTAGGAGCTGTTGCCCGCGATCATGACCGGATCGTTCTTCGCTTGCAGGTCCGCCACTTCCGCCGCATTGTAGTTCGCCGTGAAGTTCGGATAGCCTTCGTCGTCGAAGCCCTCCCAGTTGCCGCCTTCCGGGCCGAAGAACTGAATCGTCATCCCTTCGGGACCGGTGATCCAGTCAAGGAACGCGAAGATTTTCTCCGGATCCTTGGCCGACTTCGTAATGACGCTGACGTTCCAGCCGAGCGCGTCGTAGCCGCCGGCATAGACTTTCTTCGGATCGAGCCCGGGCTTGGCGACCGGCCAGATCATGAAGTAGCCCGCGTTCGGATCGGACTTCTTCAGCTCGATGTCGCCTTGCATTCCCCAGGTCGTCACTCCGGAGCCCGCGTAGACGGCGACGCGTCCGGTCAGAATCTTCTCCTGCACCTTGCCTCTGTCCTGCGTGAACATGTCCTGGGAGATCAGCTTCTCGCGATACAGCTTCGATACGAATTTTTGCGATTCGCGGAAGGCCGGATCCGTAAAGATGGAGGTCAGTCGTTCTCCCTCCGGAACGGCCAGCAGCGACGCGCTCAGAGACTGGTACAGCGCGCCCTCCTTGAAGGCCGTATACAGCACGCCGATGCCCTGCGCGTCCTGCGTGCGATCCGGCTCGAACGGCACGATCTCTTCGCCGTATCTTTGTTTGACCTGCACGAGATAGTTGTACAGATCGTCGGTCGTCACGAGCGGCGGAGACCCGAGCTCCTCGTAGATCTTCTTGTTGACGACGTACCCCGCCGTGCTCGTCGGATGGTCGGTGTACCAGTTCGGGAACTTGTACAGCTTGCCGTCCGGGGCGCGCAGGATGTCCAAATATTTTTTGTCGAAATAATTTTTCAGGTTCGGATATTTGTCCATATAGTCGTCGAACGGCACCAGCTGTCCCGCTTCGTACAGCCGGTCGAAATCCGGATGATACCGGTCGCCGTAGATGAGATTCGGAAGCTCGCCGGAAGCCATCATCGTCGTCATCAGCTGGGCGTGGTTGCCCTTGGCCTGGATGGCCGTAATGTCGACCTGCTTGTTCTCCTTCAGGTATTTCCAGAAAGGAACGCTCGTAATGTCTGCGGGAAAATCCAGCCAGCCGTAGTGCGCGTAAGCGGTGAACGACAGCGGCTCGGAGCCGAACACCCATCCCGGCGGCGCCTCTTCGCTCGCGCTTGCGCTCGGGCTGGCGTCCGGGGACGCGACGGCGCTGCCGGAGGGCGACGGGCTTCCTCCGCCCGCGCTCTCGTTCTTGCTGCAGCCGGCAGCGATCACCGAAAGAAGCAGTACCGACGACAGCAGCCATAGCGCCGGCTTTGTTAACTTCCTCATACCGATTTACCCCTCTCATTGAATCATTTATGTTCAAAGCGCCGGAGACGCTTCGACACCGACGGAAAGCGAAGAGGCTATTCCTTCAGGGAACCGACCATAACGCCTTTCACGAAATACTTTTGCACGAACGGGTACACCGCGACGATCGGCAGCGTGACGACCATAATCGTCGCGTTGATCAGCGCCTTGGAGGTGAGGCTTCTTTTGGCCATCATCTCGGCCGTCCTGCTGTCGAACCCCGCCATCTGCTCCGAGATGAGGTTGGCGTTCAGAATCCGCCTGAGTACGGTTTGCACCGGCATCAGCTCTTCCTTGAAAATATAGATGGTCGGCATGAACCAGTCGTTCCAGTGGGCGACAGCCGTGAACAGCCCCAAGGTCGCCACGATCGGCCCCGAGAGCGGGAGCACGATTCGGAAGAACGTCCCCCAGTTGCCGCAGCCGTCGATCTGCGCGGATTCCTCCAGACCGGCGGGCAAGCTTCTGAAGAAGGTGCGGAAAACGATCATGTTCCACACGCTGATCAGCGACGGGATGATGAACACGAGGAAGTTGTTCATCAGCCCCAGAGACTTCACCAAGAGAAAGCTCGGCACCAGTCCGCCGCCGAAATACATGGTGAAGATAAAGAACAGCATGTAGAACTTGCGTCCCATCAAATAAGGCTTCGTTAGCCCGTAAGCGACCATCGCCGTCGCGAACACGGCGGATACCGTGCCGACGATCGTCCGGCTGACGGAGATGAAGAACGCGTTGGCCAGGTTTTTGTCGCTGAAGACAACTTCGTAGTTGGCCGTCGTGAACGCTCTCGGCCAGAACGTCACCCCGCCCTTGGCCGTATCCAGCCCCTCGTTGAACGAGACGACAAGCCCGTTCCAGAACGGATATAGACAAGTAAAGGACAGCAGAATCAGGAAGGTGTATATGCCGATCAGCATGAAGCGATCGCTATATCCGAGCCTTTTCAATCTCAACGCCGTTCGCCTCCTTGCCGATGTGTCGGATTACCATAGGCTGTTCCCGGACCTGCGGGCCAAATAGTTCGCCGCCGTCAGTAGTCCGATGCTGACAAGCGCCTTGAACAAGCCTACCGCGACCGCATACGAGTATTTCTGATTTTGCAGGCCGACCCTGTACACGTACGTATCGATCACGTCGGAGACGGGTCTCAGCCCGGGATCCTGCGCCAGAATCAGAATGTCCTCGAAGCCGGCGTTCAGGAAATTGCCCATGGCGAGAATCATGAATATGATGATGACCGGCATAATCGTCGGGATCGTAATCCAATACATCTGCTTGAATTTGCTCGCGCCGTCGATGTCCGCCGCCTCGTACAGATGCGGGTCGATCGCCGCGATAGCCGCCAGGTAGACGATCGAATTAAAGCCGATCTCCTTCCACACGTTCGTCGTGATCAGAATGCTCCAGAAATACTCCTGCATAGACAGGAAGTTGATCGGCTCTTCGATAAGCCGCAGCTTCTGGAACAGGATGTTCACGCTCCCGTTCTCCGTCGAGAGCAGCGACATGACCAGTCCGCCCACGATGACCCAGGACATAAAGTGCGGCAGATAGGTCACGGTCTGAACGACCCGCTTGAATGCCATATGGCGCACTTCGTTCAACATAAGCGCCAGAATGATCGGCGCGGGAAATCCGATGACGAATTTCAGAACGCTGATGATCAGCGTATTGCGCAGAAGGGTATCGATGTCCGGAGCGTTGAAGAACGCCTGGAAATGCTTGAATCCGACCCAAGGATTATCGAAGATTCTCGCTCCCGTGAAGACGTTGTAGTCCATGAATGCGGTCAGCACGCCGTACATCGGAATGTACGAGAACACGAAGATAAGCAGCAGTCCGGGCCAGACCATCAACTGAACGTCCAACTGCTTGAAGAACCGGAGCCATCCGCTCTTCCTCCCGACCGAGGCCCGGCCCGGCGGCGATGCCGGACCCGACGGTTTCGTCGCGGCTTGCGTCATGCGTATCCCCCTAGCTCGATCGATTAGTCGTCTGCAATCGGCCTTGCGCCAAGCCTGTCGCTGCCGGGCGATGGCCGGTTGCCAGTTCCCTTCTCATTCTACCGGCGAGCCCGGAGCAAAACGATATAACAAAAACCCGATTGTTTACACATCGCCACGATCCTTTTCTGAATCACTCCGACAATAACGCGATTCTGCGTCATGAGGACGCCAAGGGCGCTTTGGCTTGGGAGGTAAGCCAAAAAAGCGCGAGTTAGGGGTTGCATGGCCCCTATTTCGCGCTTTTTGGTATATTATTGCCCGCTTGAGCAGGTTAGAGCAAGCGAAGCCGCCCGACTTGTTCTATTGAATGTACAAAAGAAGCCCTCCTTCGAATGCCAGGAACGGCGGTGCGGGGATCCCCTCCCTAGCACCGCCATTTCTTTATTTTTGCCGCATCGTTTTTCTATGAATTAAGTCGCGTTTCTCCGGACGGAAGCGATCGCGCGCTTCCAGCCGTCATATAAGCGTTCCCGCTTCTCTTGTTCTATCGCAGGCTCATACCGGATGTAGACACGCGGCTGCTGTGCGATGTCTTCGATCGACCTCCAGAACCCGATCCCCAGTCCGGCCAAATATACCGAGCCCAGCGCCGAAAGCTCCGCCACCTGCGACTTGGCCACAGGAGTGTCCAGCATATCGGCTTGAAACTGCATCAAAATAGCATTATCGGAGGCGCCGCCGTCCGCATGCAACTTCTTCAGCGCGATACCGGACTCGGACCGCATCAATTCGGCTGCTTCGCAAACCTGATAAGCAATGCTCTCCAGCGCGGCTCGAATAATATGCGCCTTTCCCGTCCTCCGGTTCATCCCGACGATCGCCGCCCTAGCTTTCGAATCCCAGTAAGGAGCGCCCAGGCCGACGAAAGCGGGCACCAGATAGACCCCTTCGCTGTCCGGCGCCTCCGCCAGCAGCCGTTCCATTTCCTCAATCGAATCGAACAGACCCAGATGATCTCGCACCCAGTTGATGCAATCGCCGGATACGCGAATGATCGCCTCGAGCGCGTAAGTCACTTTGCCGCCAATTCCCCAAGCGACGGCGGTTACGAGCCCATTGCCGGATGCAACCGGCCGATCGCCCACGTTCATTAGCACCGACGTTCCCGTGCCGTAAGTCGCTTTGGCCATTCCCGGCTCCAGACATAATTGACCGAAAAGGGCCGCCTGCGAGTCGCCGATGACACCGGTGATCGGAATCCGCGCGGCGAACAGCTCCTCATCCTCGGTGAAACCAAAACCATCGTCCGACGATCTCACTTCCGGCAGCGTCTCTCGCGGCACGCCGAACAGGCGGCACAAGGACTCGTCCCAATCCAAGGAATGAATATTGAACAGCGAAGTACGGCTTGCATTGGTGTAATCGGTGGCGTGCACCTTTCCCCTTGTAAGCTTCCATACGATCCAGCTGTCGATGGTGCCGGCCAGCAATCTTCCTTCTGCATGCAGCTCTTTCGCCTTAGCCGTATGCTCGAGCATCCAGGACCACTTGGTAGCGGAAAAGTAAGGATCCAGCATCAGGCCCGTTCTGGCGCGAATCCCCGGCTCATGTCCGGCCGATTGGAGCGCGCTGCAGACGTCTGCTGTCCGCTGGCACTGCCATACGATGGCAGGACAAACCGGCTGCCCGGTCGTCCGGTCCCACATCACTGCCGTTTCTCGTTGATTGGTGATCGAAATAGCGGCCAGCCCGTCAGGCTCGAGCCCGGCTGCACGCAAGGCTTGCCGCGCCGTTTTCTTCACATTCTCGTAAATTTCCAGCGGATCGTGCTCGACCCAGCCAGGAGCGGGGTAGTGTTGCCTATGGTGCTCCCCGCTTCTTGCTACGATTTGGCCGAGCTTGTCCACCACCAGCGCCTTGGTGCCCGAAGTGCTCTGATCGATGGCCAGAATGAACTTATCCATAGGCAGCCGTCCTTATCGGCCCAACAGCCCGAGGGCGATCTTCTTAATAGAAGCGGCGCTGATTCCGTAATGCTCGAACACTTCCGATGTTTTGCCCGCGATAGCCGGCTCGTCCGGAATGCCGACTATTCGCATCGGGACCGGATAATGCTGCACCACAACCTCCGCCACCGCGGCGCCAAGCCCGCCGTAGACGCTATGTTCCTCTACTGTGATGATGCGTCCGGTCTCCTTGGCGGCGCGAACGATCGCCGCTTCGTCCAGCGGCTTGATCGTATGCATATTCAGCACGCGGCAGGAAACGCCCTCCGCTTGCAGCGCCGCGTGCGCATCAAGCGCCACGCGCACGGTTTCCCCCGCCGCGACGATCGTCAGATCTCGCCCTTCCCGCATCGTAACCGCCCGGCCGATCTCGAACTCGTAATCATCGGATTCATAGACATCCTCTACGGGATTGCGGCCAATGCGCATGTAGGCGCCGCCGATATGACCCGCCAGCGCTTCCGTCATCCGCTTCGTCTCGTGCCGGTCGGCCGGCATCAGGACGGCAAGCCCCGGAATGGCGCGCGCCACGGCCAGATCCTGCACCGAGTGATGGGACATTCCGAGCGCTCCGTAGCTGACGCCGCCGCTAATGCCCACCAACTTCACATTCGTCGCCGAATAAGCGACGTCCACCTTGATCTGCTCGATGCTGCGCATGCTGAGGAAACAGGCGGGCGAGGCCACGAACGGCTTCCTTCCGCTGTGAGCAAGCCCTGCCGCGATGCCTACGATATTCTGTTCCGCGATGCCTACCTCGACAAACCGTTCGGGGTACGACTGCGCGAACGGCGCCATGGCGGCCGAGCCGCGCGAATCGCTGGCAAGAACCATAATGTCGCGATCTGCTTCGGCGAGCGATAGCAGGGTCTCGCAGACGACTTGTCGATTAGGAATGGCGTTCGCCATCATGGCCTCACCTGTCCTTTCTGTTGGTATCTCTCCACGACAGCGGACAGTTCTCCCAGCGCGAGTTCTAATTGCTCGTCGCTCGGAACATGATGATGCCACTTCGCGACATTTTCCGCAAAAGAAACGCCCTTGCCCTTAACGGTGTTGGCCATAACGAGCGTCGGCTTGCCGACTGCGGCCGGTACAGCCTCGAACGTCTTTACGAGCTCATCGATGTCGTTGCCGTCGATGGAGACGACCTGCCAGCCGAACGCGGACCATTTCTCTTCAAGCGGCTCCAGCCCCATCACATCCTCCGTGGATCCGCTGATTTGCAGCCGATTGCGATCTATAATGCCGATCAGATTGTCCAACTTGTAGTGAGCGCCCGCCATGGCGGCTTCCCAGACGGATCCTTCGGCCTGTTCGCCGTCGCCCATTAAGCAGAACACCCGGTAGGACTTTCCTTCCCGCTTGGCCGCCAGCGCCATGCCGACGGAAATCGCCAGTCCGTGGCCAAGCGCTCCCGTATTCATCTCGATGCCTGGCACCTTATTGTTCGGATGGCCGATAAGCCGGGTGCCGAACTGGCTGAAGGTTTTCAACTCTTCCTTCGGGAAAAAACCGAGATCGGCCAATATGCACCACAGCGATTCTACGGAATGACCCTTGCTGGCGATGAACCGGTCCCGTTCCTCCCACTTGGGACGCTGCGGATCAATCTTCATAATTCGATAATATAAGGCCGTCAAAATATCGGTATTGCTGAGCGAGCCGCCGGTATGACCGGCTTTGGCGCCGTGGATCATCCGCAGCAAATCCATCCGGATTTGCGCTGCCTTCGCTTTCAATGCCGCCGTTTCCATGCGTAATCCCTCCTTCGTCGCTTTCCGCCGCCCGGTCAATTCCGATTCAATCTGGCTCTGACCCGATCCAGTACGATCGCCGCCAGAACGACCAGGCCGATAATCACCCGCTCCCAATAGGCTGAGATGCTGAGCAGTACGATGGCATTCGCCAGCACGCCCATCAGCGCCGCGCCGATGACCGAGCCGATTACGCGGCCTTCTCCGCCGTTTAGCGAGGTGCCGCCGATAATGGCCGCCGTGATCGACGCCATCAGCCAGCCATCGCCTATCGTCGGCTGACCGGCGGCGAGCCGGGTAGCCATGATGATGCCGGCCAGCGCAGCAAGCGCCCCCGAAATGGCGTAGACGCTGATTTTGACCTTGTCGATTTTGATGCCGACCAGCCTAGCTGCGGATTCGTTGCCCCCGATCGCATAGATATACCTGCCGAACGGCGTATTCTTGAGTAAATACATGAAAATGACGGTAAGGACAATCATGATGATAAATGGAACAGGAATCGGGCCAATCATGCCCTGACCCAAATACAGCACGCTTTCCGGCAAATTCCGGATCGCCCAACCTTTCGTGATGACCAGAATAAATCCGGCAAAAATTTCGCCCGTTGCGAGCGTCACGATAAACGGATTCAAATTGAATTTCGTAATGAACAGACCGTTGATCGCGCCGCAGACAGCCCCGATGAGAATGCCGATCAGCACGCAAATATAGGGATTGATTCCGCTGTTGATCATCAGCCACGAACTAAGAATGCCGCTAAGTCCCGCCACTGCGCCGACGGACAAGTCGATGCCGCCCTTCAGCAGCACAAGCGTCTGACCGAGCGCGACGATCGCCACGAACGAAAATTGACGAACCAATATGCCCAAATTATAGCTGTCCGCGAAATTAGGTCTGACTATGGTCAATAAGACGCATATCGCCAGAAGCACCAGAAATATACCGCTTTCCGGCGTTTTCAGAATACTTCTGATTCGCGACGCCTGTCCGGCATCCGAAATACTCGATGATTGAAGCTTGCTCATGGGAGCGCTCCTCCTGACAATGATTAAGATAAAGCTGATCTTAAAATATGCTCCTTGGTCAGGTTGTCCGAATCGAACAGGCCTTTTGCCTCTCCTTGGTGCATCACCATTACCCGGTCGGACAATTGGATGACTTCCTCGAACTCCGACGATATGAGAAGCACGGACATCCCCTCGTCCGCCATTTTGCGAATCAACTCATAAATTTCCCTTTTGGCATTGATATCAATCCCGCGAGTAGGTTCATCCAGAATAAGCAGCTTCACTTTCTTCGCCAGCCACCGAGCCAAAATCGCCTTCTGCTGATTGCCTCCGCTAAGCAATTTGATCGGTTTGTCCGCCGAGGATGTCCGAATTCGCAAATCATCTATATATTGCCGGGTCAGCTTCTTTTCCTCATTATGGTCTATTCCCTTCCAACTCATCAGACTGGAGAAAAGCGGCATCGTAATGTTCTCGCTCACCGATAAAATCGGGAAAATGCCCAATTTCCGCCGTTCTTCCGGAACGTATCCGATCCCCATCCGGATCGCGTCGGCGGGCGAGCCGATCCGAACCTTGTGCCCGTCCCAGAATAGCTCCCCTTCGTCCGGAGACGTAACGCCGTAAATGGCATTCGCAAGCTCTGTCCGTCCGGCTCCTACCAATCCGGTAATGCCGAAGATTTCCCCGACATGCAGCTGAAATTCGATATTGCGGAACTCCTTCTTGCGGGTAAGTCCGCTGACCCGCAGCAGTTCCTTCCGGTTCCCCTTCCGGTTCCCGCTCTGCTTAAATTCCTCCATTTCGCCGCCGATCATTAATTTGATCATCTCTTTAACGGTGGTTTGCGCCGTGTGCAAAGTTGCGATGAGATGACCGTCCCTCATGACCGAAACCCGGTCTGAAATGCGCTGAATCTCTTCCATATGATGCGAGATATAGATGATCGATTTCCCTTCGTTGCGCAATTGATACAAAATGCTAAACAGATGCTCGGCCTCATTGGCCGTTAAGCTTGCCGTCGGCTCGTCCAGAATCAATATTTCCGCACCGAACGCCAGCGCCCTGCCGATTTGCACCAATTGTTGGAACGCGGCGCTTAGCTCCCCCACTTTTCGATTGACATCGATATCCGCCCCGATTTTCTTCATAACCGCTGCGGCTTCACGCTGCATGAGACGCCAATGGATGCGCGGAAAGCCGGGCTTTAACTTGGCCATGCCCAGAAAGATGTTTTCCGCTACCGAAGCATGCGGCACGAGATTCAGCTCCTGCGGCACGATGCCGATTCCCAGCGCAAGCGCTCTGATCGGCGAGGTTATCGAAACCTTGGACTGACCGATGAAGATTTCGCCGTCGTCCGGTTGATACAGCCCCATAACGATGTTCATCAACGTGCTTTTTCCTGCGCCGTTCTCCCCGATCAAGGCATGGATTTCACCCTTCCGCAGGCTGAACCCGACATTGTGCAGCACTTTAATCCCCGGAAAACTCTTGTTTATATTTCGCAGAGCCAAGGCTTCCAACTTGTTCACTCCCTTTCTGCAAGACCGGGAGCAAAGAGTTGCTTTTCTCAGAGAATGGCCCCTCTTTGCTCCGTCTCGTTATTGCTGCCCGGTTTTGCTCAAGTACTCATCCATGTTGTCTTTCGTCACGACATACGAGCCGGTCGGGACGGTTTCCGGCACTTCCTTGCCTTCAAGGATGTCGACCATATACTTAACGCTGTTGTATCCGATATCCGAAACGTTCTGCACCACCGTACCGGTGATGACGCCCTCATTGATAAACTCGATCGTCTCCGGCAAGTCATCCATGCCTACGATAAAAATGTTCCCGGCGTTGCCGCTATCCTTAACCGCCCGAGCGATCCCGATCGGATTGCTCGCATTGCTCCCAAAAAAGCCTTTGACATTCGGATGCGCTTGCAAAATGCTTTCGGTCAAGGAAACGGCTTTTTCCAGATCGTCGTTGTCCGCTTGCTCCTCGACAATTTTAATATTCGGATAGTTGGCCATCTGCTTCTTGAAGCCGGCTACACGCTGCGAATGGTTCGGCGCGCTGAGCGATCCGACCAAAATGGCCACTTCGCCCTCTTCATTCATCTTTTGCGCCAGCAGGGCTGCTAACATGGCGCCGTCTTCTTCGTTCTTGTCGTGCCCAACGTACATGAGGCGGCTGCTGTCTGGAGCGTCGGTATCGAATGTAATGATCTTGGCTCCCGCTTTGGTGGCATCGTTAATGACAGCCGAATCGGACGCGTCGTCCAGAACGGCAACCGCGATCGCGTCCGGCTTTTTGGAAACGACGGACTCGATTTTTTGCGCGTGCAAGACTACATCGGCCTGCGGCGGCGCATCGAACTCGATCTTCACATTGATGCCTTGCGACTTCAGCTCTTCAGCCGCTTTCTTGGCGCCGGTCTCCACCGCATCGTACCAAGGATGAACGACCTTCGGAATAAAGACGAAGTGATAATTTTTTTCGCCCTCAGCCCCCGCTCCTTCGGGACTTGAAGCGCTTACGGAAGGCTCCTGACTGGATGAAGGCGCTTCCTTAGAGCAGGCAGCCAAAAGAGCCACTACACCAGCAAGCAAAAAAATTGCAATTCTTTTCATATTAACTCCATTTTTTGATAGCAATTGAATACCCTCCCTCATTTATACCCTGCTACACAACCCATAAGTCCATTCATTCACCTTTTTAACTTTATCCCCTTGTGATCGATCCTCCTTTTGTCGGGATACAATTACAAGATAATCGAATCTGAAGCTTTTTGCAATCTTTTTGTAATTTTAGTTTTAATATTTGCTAATTTATAACCAAATAATGCGCATATCCAGTCGGATATGCGCATTATTTGGTTTTTTCTAGCATAGGATTGATTATTTCTCTCCAGAAGCGTAATAGACGATCGATTTCTCGTTCATCTCCTCGCCCGCCAGTTCCTTGACGATAGCGCCTCGATACATGACCAGTACACGGTCGCACATCCCAAGCACCTCGCCCAGATCGGAAGAGATGAGAAGAATCGAGCCGCCATGCAGCACGATGTCGTTCATAATATTATAGACCTCCACCTTGGAGGAAACGTCGAGGCCTTTGGTCGGGTCTTCCAGCAAATAGATCTTAGCGCGAGTCAACAGGCTTTTGGCTATCATCACTTTCTGCCGGTTACCCGCGCTTAAATGCTTCACTTTCATTTTCGCGCTCCGGGCGCGAATTCCCAGCCGAACCATATAGTCCTCGGCCACCCGGTTTTCCAAATCAAGGTCGATGATGCCGCCTCTCGTCATTGTCCTGAAATTGGATAAGGAAAGATTCTGATGGATGCCCAGCAAATGAATCAAGCTTTCGTTCCTGTCGCCGGGAATGTACCCAATCTGATGACGAATCGCATCCTTCGGAGATTGAATCCAGACGGGCTTCCTGTTGATATACATTTTGCCTGTCGTATTGCGGCCAAGTCCGACGATGGCTCTGGCTACAGCCGCGCAGCCGGAGTCAGACAGCCCGGTAATTCCGACGATTTCCCCTTGCCGCAGCAGGAAGCTGATATTCCGCAGCTTCTCCTCATTGTTTATTTTTTCAACTTTAAGCACTTCCCGGCCCTGCTGCTGCAGCTTGATTTTCGGGTACGGGTTGGTTAACCTGTCCTGCGTCATATTGCTGATGATCGTCTTTACGCTCTGTTTGTCCGCGCTGCTCGTTTCGATTACCTTGCCCTCTCGCATGATGGTAATCGTATCGGCGATCTTCATCATTTCGTCTAACTGATGGGAAATGAACAGCACCGTTAAGCCCGATTCGCTCAACCGCTTGATGAGACGGAGCACGTCATTCGATTCGACCTCGTCCAAATCGGCGGTCGCCTCGTCCAGTAAGAGAATTCGCGATTTCATGCAGACAGCGCGTACGACCTCGACGATCTTCTTCTCCAGGAGCGTAAGCCGCGACACCTTGCGGGTAAGGTCCATTTCGATATTCAAAGATTTAAAAATAGCGGAGACTTCCTTCTCCACTTCCGGCCAATTGATATAAACGGCAGAGCCAAACAAGCCGAAGTAAACGTTTTCAATTACACTCATCGCGGGAAACAGGTTTACCTCTTGGAAGACGGCCGCAAGACCGTTTTGCTGCGCTTGCACGGGATTCCGGATTGTCGCTGCCTTGCCGTCGATTAGAATCTCTCCCGTATCGTGCTGCTCCAACCCTAACAAAATTTTGACAAGCGTCGTTTTTCCCGCTCCGTTCTCGCCGATCAACGCCCGAATTTCTCCCTGCTTCAATTGCAGATTAATGTCTTGAAGCACCCGGTTGTTGGCATAGCTCTTAGCAATTTGTCTTAGCTCCAGCACGCATGGCTCCATAAGTCCGCCCCCTTACCCCTTGCTACTCTTCCAGATTGTATTTGGTAAACAGCGGTATTCCCTTCTCGAAAAAATATTGTTTGTATTCGTCGGGAACTTTATCGTTCGTCACGATCTTGTCCGCCTCATCCAGCGAGCCGCATTTGACAAATCCTTTTTTACCGAACTTCGTATAATCTGCCAGTACGATTAAATTTCCCGACACCTTGGAGATGCTGTTCCACACAAGCCCAAGCTCGGAGCTGTTGACGGTAAACCCCGAATCGAAATCTACGCCGTCTACGCCAATAAACGCCTGACTCACATAGATACCCTCAAGCATCTTGTTTGAAAAGTCTCCCACGAGCGATATGGAATTGTTGTTCTGATACGTCTCTCCTCCGGTTAAAATGACTTTAATTTCACGATTGGCGCTATATTCGATCCCAATCAGCACGTTATTCGTAACGATAGTCAGATTTTTTTTGTTTTTCAATTGCTTCGCCATTTGGTAGCAGGTCGATCCGGCGCCGATAATGATCACGTCGTTATTATTGACCATGTTCGAGGCGATAAAACCGATCGCTTCCTTCTCCTCCAGGTTTGGAACGACCTGAACCAATTCCTGCAAGGAGAAATCGTCCTCCGGATCTTCCACCAGAATAGCGCCGCCGTGGGTTCTTTTTATAAATCCCTCCATCTCAAGCTTGTCCAAGTCTCTGCGGACGGTCGCTTCGGACACGGACAGGATGCTGCTCAAACTGGAAATATCAATCTGTTTATATTGACGTAGAAAATCTTTAATTTTATCGATTCTTTTGACGGCAAACATAAAATACCCTCATTTATCTGTCATTTTCGAGCAAAAAGAAGCACGCCCTGACTATTTATAGCTTATTGTGCCCCTATCGAGTAGTCAACTCTAAATGTCGGGAGCGCCGTCCGCATCGGACGGTTTACACATCGCCAGAATTTCAACAAGAAGAGGCCGATCGGATTTCCCCGATGGACCTCTTGCCGACCAGGTGATGAAATGGCGCAGAGTTATGCGAATCTGTAATACAGCAGCAGGAACGTGGCCAGCACGAGCAGGAAGTTCAGCGCGACGAACACGATTCGCTCCAGCTTCGTCTTGTGCATCTCCACGGGAGGCTTGTAGAAGCTGACGCCTTCGATCACGAACAGCGCGAGCACGACATGGATCATGAAATGGCCGACGATCTCGACGTAGCCGAACAGCATCGTCGTCATGATGAAGATTAGCGTAAGCACGATGGACAGCAGCCGGTTCAAAATGCCGACGACGAGCAAATACCCGACGACGAACTCGACGAACGCGGCCAGTACGACGAACACGCCAGGATCGAAGCCGAACGTCGGCACGTTGTGGTTCTCGATAATGTCCAGGCTCATGGCCGGATAGATCCACTTCTCCACCGCCACCCAGCATAGCGACAAGCCGGTTCCCAAATACAGCAAAGGAAAGGACCACTTCTGCAGCGGCGTGCGGTAAAATCCGAGAGCGGCGGCGATCGCCAGGTAGAAGCCGTAATCCAGCATATGGAACAGGCCGTACTCTCCGATATAGTAGACGTAAAGCCCGAACAGGACGACGGAAGCCAGCTTGACGGGAAGAGGATGAGGGATCAGCAAAAGCGCGATCGTCGCCCAGATCGTCAGCTTCAGCGCCCCCTCGGGCGAAGCGAACTCGGGAGCGAACAGCCCGCCCTCGAGCAGCGACCAGAGCAGCGCGGCCGCCGTTCCGTACTGCAGAATCCGAAACGACCAGGGCCTCAGTCTCTCGACCTGCTCGTCCAGCTTGCCTAAAGCGGATATTTTCATGATCGAGGGCAGCAGCTGCGTCAGCACGGCCAGCAGCAGCGCCACGGCCAGCGCCGTTATCCCGAACACGGGGGACAGCACGTTTTCCAACGTTTCCTTAACCGGTGTAACGTCGGTAAACCATTTTACATGCGCGTAATGGATCATGGATCGTTCAATCTCCTGACGGGATGTCCCTGGATTAATCAGCACTCCACCAGTTTACCCCGAATCCCCCTGGATCGGAAACCTCATTTTTGGCGATCTTCATGACTCTCCTCGGGAGAGCGTTTCTCATTCGCTAGGCGGTCGAGGATATTCGAACGGCGACATTTCCCTTGACACCTGCAAAAGAAGAATGTATAATTAGCATTTATATGAAGATGTAACCCTCTGGTTTTTCTGCGTAAATGGGACAATTCCTCAAGTTTCCCCACACATTCCTTAATTCATCTCACGATCGGCTGCTGGAAGGAAACACGAATTCTCACTGGCGCGGCCACGGAGCCGCAAGAACGATAGAGAGGTAGGGCTATCGTTGTTTTCGTGCAAGTGATCAGGAAGATCGCGCGGTTGCGCTTCAGTTACAAAGGGGCTGTTCCCCAAGCCAACGCTTGGGGAACAGCCCCGTCCAATTTTCCCGCTAATGTCCGACGATGACCGGCACTTCCGCGTTCGCCGGAGACTCGCCTTCCTGCCTCTTCGGCTTGCGCAGCAGCAAGCCCAAAGCCGCCCCCGCCGCCGCAATGAAGATCAGAACAAAGAACGTCTGTCCGAACGCCTCGGCGAAGATCGGCAGATCCGGAGCCGGCTTCTGCTGCGCGACCATCAGATCCTGCATCTTCGTCGTCGAGATCGTCGTCAGCACGGCGACGGCGAACGACATCATGACCTGCTGCGCCGCATTCGTCAAAGACGTGACGCGGCCTACGAGGTTCAGCGGAGCAGACTGAATGAGATGCGTATTCAGAGGCATCATGAACAGGCCCATGCCAGCCCCTAGCAAGCCGAGCGGCAGCATAATCGCGAGCTTGCCGTCGTCTCCCGAGATGTTGGACAGCAGGAAGGCCGCTACCGTCGTAATCGCCATTCCGATAATGACGAGCGGGCGAGCGCCGAATCGGTCGGACAGCCTGCCGCCGATCGGCATGAACAAGCCGGAAGCCAGCGCCTGCGGAAGCATCATCAAGCCGGCCTCCATCGGGGAATAGCCTTTGGCTTGCTGCAGAAACAGCGGCACGAGGAACAGCGTCCCGAATAACGCGATCTGAGACACCCACTGTACGACGATTCCCTTCGTGAAGTTGCCGGAGCGGAAGACGCGAAGCTCGAGCAGCGGGTTCTGCTTGCGCAGCTCGACGGCGATAAACAGAATGAGCGCGACCAGGCCGATGCCGACTCCAAGGACGGTCGGAAGCTCGGTCCAGGTGGACTTCCCGGTCAGCGGATCGACGCCTCCTTCGGATACGCCGTAGACGAGCGCCGCGAAAGCGAGCGGACCGAGCACCATGCCGAGCCGATCGAGCGCCGCCACCGTCTGCCGACCGATATTCGGCAAGGTGCGAATGCCGAGCAGAATCCCGATGACGCCGATCGGGAGATTAAGTAAGAAGATCCAATCCCATGTGTAATATTCGACGAGCCAGCCTGCCAATACGGGACCGAGCGCAGGCGCGAGCAAGATCGGAATGCCCATCATGCCCATGACCGCTCCGACTTTGTTCGGAGGAGCGAGGCGATAGACGAACGCCATCGAGATCGGCACGACGACGCCGCCCCCGATTCCCTGCACGATCCGAAACGCGATCAGCAGCTCTACGCTTGTCGCCAGAGCGCACAGCAGGGAGCCGATCGTAAACAGGCCGACCGAGATAAGGAATACCCGCTTCGCGCCGTAACGGTCGGACAGCCACCCGGCCAGCGGAATGACGGCCGCCTGCGCAAGCGCGTAACCGATTACCGTCCATTGCACGAGCGACAGATTCGGCAGGTTGAATTCCTCTTGAAGCTTGGGAAGCGCGACGTTAACGGCCGTCCCGTCCAAAATAACCATAAATATACCGATGATGATGGCCACCAGCGGCCCGAGAATGCTGCGCATCGACATCGCGCGATCCTCCGCCGCCGGCGTCGTTGGGGATGACATAGACAACCTCCTATCCGATTGGAGAGGCTTCCCTTGCGCGATCTCTCTCGCCCATTTGACCGTCCATCGGACGGAAGGTACAATGGAGCTATGCGGACGCTGCATGGAAAAGCCTTCTTTAAGCGGACAATTGTCCGCTTAAACTCGATGTTACCGGACAATTGTCCGGTTGTCAACCTATGGTGTGTGAACTCTACGTTAAAAATAGCGAGGTGACGCCTGGTGTCCATTCGACGGGAACGCAGAGACGCGACTGAGAATCGTCAGCTGATTCTCCAGACGGCTCATGAATTGTTCAGCGAATACGGCGTCCAGCCGGTCAGCATGCATCAGATCGCCAAGACGGCCGGAATCGGACAAGCGACTCTCTACCGCAAATACGCGCATAAGGGCGATTTATGTCTGGATATGCTGCATGAATACGGAAACAAGCTGATTCGCGAGATTGCCGACTATCTGGAGCAGAACAAGAACGAGTCTGCGGGAGTGCGGCTGGCCGAGATTGTCGGCTACTGGATCGATACGATCGAGGATAAATCAGAGCTGCTGCTGGAGACCGAAGCGAGAATGAACTGCGCCGACGATCGGGGCAACTTCTTCCATTCGCCGATGTACCGGTATGCCCGGGAGAAGATCGCGGAGCTGCTCGGCGAGATCGCCGCGTCTAGTTCGACGCCGGGTTTCGACGCCGATCTTGCGGCCCACTCTCTCATCTGTTCGCTGTCTCCGGCAGGGTACTTTCAGATTCGGAAGGAAAAAGGCTACACGCCCGAGCAGATCAAGGAGCATTACCGGCGGATGTGCCTTCTGGCGACCGAAGCTCCGTCCATCCACAGTCAAGCCTAGAGAACGAATCACGAGCCCGCTGGCATGCGAAAGGCCGAACTCCGCAGAAAAACAGTTTCTGCCGGGGTTCGGCCTTTTTCTCTATGCCCCGAAGGTGCTCTTCTGGCGTTCGCGCGCCACCCGAGCCCTCCTCTCGGCGACGATAATCGCCGCCGTTACCGCCTCCACCAGAAACACCGCGCCCAGCACGTCCATGACGACGTGTTGTTTCACGAACAAAGTGGATAAAATAATTAAAGAGGACATCCCGGTAATCAGCGTCACATTCCATTTGTTGCGGAACGAACTCGTCCAGATCGCCCTCATCACCATGTAGCTGGAGAAGCAATGAATGCTCGGAAAGCAGTTAAAGGGCTGGTCTCGATTGTAGATATACCGCATCAGCATGGAGAACGGATCGTCCCCGATCACGACGGGACGGGCCACCGTCGTCTGAAACAACGAATAGATCAGATAGCACAGCAACGCGCAAAGCGCGTAAGTCATCAGATTCCGATAATAGACCTGAATATCCTTCTTAAAAAAGTAAAACAAACAGACGTAGATGTAGAAAATCCAGATCGAGTACGGCAGCGCAAACCACTTGACGAACGGGATCGCCTCATCCACCCCGACCGCCAGACTGTAGACTTCCCGCTCGTCGACGTTGTTCGTCATGGCGTACATCCATCCCAGCACGGGAAACATCAGCATAAGCAGAAGCGGCGAGTACTTTTTCCAATCGATCTTTCCAAGGTTCACGCACTTACCCCCTCATATATATCTACTGCGTCAACCTCTCATTCATGCTCAGGCAGGTGACTGACATAACTGTTCGAAAGCCGCAGAAGCTCTAACGCGCGGCGGTATTCGTCTTCCGTGACGTCGGTCTCGCTCGGTTGGCCGCCGTCGAACGGGTAGAGAATTCCGTCCTCGTAGCCCAGCCCCGGGACAAACACGCCCCTGCCGTTCACGAAGGAGCCCGAAGGCAAATAGTATCTTTGCGGCAGCAGGTTCTCGGTATGGTTCAGCAGATCCTGACCGAAGTGAATATGCCCCTTGAGCGATATCCCGAGCAGATTCGCCAGCGTCGGGAAAATGTCCGCATGCCCGCCCAGCTGAGAAAACGCCTGCGGCTCCGTTACCCCCGGGGCGGCGATCGTCAGCGAAACGCTCAGCATCTCCGGGAATTGGTAAGGGTGTTCGCATATTTCCGCCATCAGCATCTTCTCATGCTCGGTTAGCGAATACAGCGGAAGCCCGAGATGGTCTCCGTAGACCACCAGCACCGATTGCTCCCACAGGCCGTCTCTCTTCAGCCGGTCGATCAGCTCGCCAAGCGCGAAGTCCGCATAGTTCTGGGCTTGAATATAGTCGCCGACGAGCGTATTCTCATAGCGCTCCGGCAGCTCGAAGCGAATTTTGCGCTCCGGCAGGTTAAACGGATGGTGGGCGGTCATCGAGATCACATGGGCATAAAACGGCTTGCCGTCCCGGCTCGCCTTCAGCAGCTCGTCTGCCGTTTTCTCGTACAAAATTTCATCCGAAGGACCGAAAAACACCATATCGTCGTCCCCGAAAAAATCGGCGTCGTAGTAGCGGTCGAACCCGAGTCCCCGGTACAGCTCCTCGCGATTCCAGAACTGAACGTCGTTCGTATGGAACGTAGACGTCCAATAGCCGTGCTCCGCCAGCTTCTTCGGCATGCTCGGCAGCTCCCGTCCGCCGTATTCCTGCGACGCCGCTCCGTACTGCGGAATGTAGAAGGAAGTATTGACGACGAATTCCGCATCCGACGTATTTCCTTGGCCGACCTGCTGGTAGAACCGGGGGAAGTAGAAATTTTCCCTCGCCAGCTGATTCATGACGGGCGTCACTTCCTTCCCGTCGATGCGAAGATCGATCAGGAAACTCTGGAACGCCTCCAGTTGAACGATGATGACGTTTTTCCCTTCGGCCGCCCCCCAGTAGAGCGGGTCTTCCGGATCCCGAATGCCCTTCAGCTCCGCGATCGCCTCTTCGGTCACGTTGCCCGGGTCTTCGATCTCCTGCGTGGCGCTGGCGAGCACCGCGTAGGCCTCGTAGTTCAGAATTCCCATATGCTCGGCCTTCTTGAGCTCGTTGATGCTGCCGCTGTAGTTCCAGACCGCCGTTACGCAGCCGATCAGCGAGACGACGAATACGGCGGCGGTCAGAACGGCGGACTCCCTTTTCGCCAAGGATTTGGCCCAGCCCCGGAACTTGCGGCTGGCGTATAACAGCAGAAACACGACAATATCGGTATAGATGAACAGGAAGTAAGGATGCAGCAGGGAGAATACGCTCCCCTTCACTTCCGTCACCTGGTTCACCTGCTGCAAAGCGTGATAGGTCACAATAACGCCGAAGTATTTGTAATACATAATCACGGCGAAGTAGATCGACGTCACCATGACGTTCACCGTCAAGTAGAAGCCCAGCTTGCGCTTCGGCGCGAACCACTCGATCAGACAGAACAATACCCAGATGGAAGGGATGTCCGTAGCGAGCTGCAGCCAGATCGAAGCCCCGTCGAAGACGACAAGGCGCGCCAGCAAAATCTTGAGCACCATAATGAGAGAGAAGAAAACGAACGGCTTGGACAGCCATACTCTCCATGAAGCTTTCATTTCGTTCACCTCCCGAACCTTACTTATTATACAAAATGTTAACTAGGCGTTAAAGCCTTACAAGCAGGAAGATCACCTAAAGGTTGGCTAAAGAATTTCGCTTCGCGTATAATGCAAGCAGTATCGGCTAATTCCGACCGCACACCAAACTTCGAAGGGGGATTCCCTATGGCGATATCCTATACGAGATCCTATGATCATATTCTGGACGACTTGTCTCGGGCGCTGACGACCGTTCCGCAGTTTTACGAACTGTTCGAGATGGAGGAGGCCGACTGGAGCAGCCTGTCCAAGGACGAGCGGGAAGTATGCGTCCGCACGCTCGCCGACGATCTGTTCTACCTGCTCGGATCCGATCGGACCGCGAAGGTCGGGCTGGGAACGGCGGAATACGATTCCGGCCACGCCGTTATCAAGATTACGGCGGACGCTCAGCTCGTGCACGTCATCTCCTTGCGCGAGTCATAACCACCGGCTTAGCCGGTGGCTTCCATCAGCCCTATAAGGGCATGGTACTAGCAAGCGCCTAAGAAGGCGCCCTGAAAGTCTGCCAACCGCGAGCGGTCTCGGGCTTGCCCCTTAAAGGG